>CAYHXK010000023.1:0-13735 GCA_964360125.1 uncultured Sterolibacterium sp. | reverse complement strand
CGCCGCCCCCGCCGTTGGAAAGATAAACGCTATAACGGCCTGCGCTGAGCACTGACGCCGGCGCAGCGTCCCCGCGCGGTACTACTCTAAGCAAGCACTGTTGATTCACCGGATTACCAACGTCGTTCTTTATGGTAAATAGCACCCTCTCCTTGTCGAAATTGGTATCGAAACAATTCGGCAAATCTGACAACGCAACGAAGGGCGCGGGCGGTACACTGGTGCATCCAGCCCCAATGCCTACCAGTAGTGATAGGGCGAGTTGGTTAATCTTCATTTGGTGGCTCCTTGCTGAGAATTGCGCCCACACCGCCCCGGAAAATCCGAACCAGATTGGCCGGCCTGTTCCCGCCGTATGCATCTCTAGTCAAACGCATCCTGCAACCGGCCGATCGGTGGGCTTGTCAGCGCAGGTCGCGTGAGCGTCCACTCAGGAGCGTTATGCCAACGACTGATCCTGAACACTTCCGATAATCATAGTGTTCCTTCGCGCCGGGTTCAGTGCGCTTGCGTACATACGCCGTCGCGCGCGTTGAAGCTTCGTTGGCCTTCGAAGCAGCAGACTGGCAACGCCGAGGAAAGTGACGCGCCGCCCGGCAAATTCCGTCGGGGCCTGCGGCAATGCCAGCGGAATATAGGCTGCCAGCATCGGTCGGTTAGTGAACCGACAGGCCAGTCAGCCGCCGCCGGCGAGCGCAACCACCAGCAAGAGCAACAACAGACGCCTGACGGACGACATCTCGATTTTCTGCGCGTGGCTGTATTGAGAGCGGATTAACATTCCAAAGAATGCCACGCAGCCTATCTAAATGTACTAAACTTCTTTAAAGTCATGACCAACAAATACATTTCACGGAGACTCTGAAGACGGTGCAGCCGTGAACCGGGTGCATGGTTGATATGAAACCATGAGAACGAAATTGATTTTGCTGGGCGCCGGAAAAATCGGCGAGGCAATCCTCAACCTGCTTTCCCATACCGATGACTACGAGATCACCGTAGCCGACCGGGACAGGCGTCGGCTGAACCAGGTGGAAGCGGCGAAATTTCCCCGGGTCAGGACCGTTGAGGCGGATATTTCCGACCTCGGCGGCGTGATGCAACTGATCGAAGGCAACGCCTATGCCATCTCGGCCTGTCCCTACTACCATACACCGGTCATCGCCGAGGCGGCGCTGCAGACCAAGTCGCATTACTTCGACCTGACCGAGGATGTCGCGAGCGCGCGGCAAGTCAGGCGACTGGCAGAACTTTCCGAAACCGCCTTCGTCCCCCAGTGCGGGCTCGCCCCCGGTTTCATCTCGATAGCCGCCAACGAGGTGGCGAGCCATTTCGATTCGCTGCGGGAGGTAAAGATGCGGGTCGGTGCGCTGCCGATCTATCCGAGCAACGCCTTGAAATACAACCTTACGTGGAGCACCGACGGGCTGATCAATGAGTACTGCAATCCCTGCGAATCCATCATCGACGGCCAGCTTCGCGAGACGCTGCCGCTCGAGGAGGTCGAACATTTCTCGCTGGACGGCATCGACTACGAAGCTTTCAATACTTCCGGCGGCCTGGGCACGCTGTGCGCGAGCCTCGATGGCAAGGTGCAAAACCTCAGTTACAAGACCGTCCGTTATCCGGGTCACCGCGACATTATCAAGATGCTGGTGCGCGATCTGGAACTCGGCCTGCCCGAACGTCGCCCCATTCTCAAGGAAATACTGGAGTCCTCCATCCCCATCACTATCCAGGATGTCGTGCTGGTGTTCGTCAGCGTCACCGGCAGCCGGCACGCCCGGCTGGAGCAGGAAACCTACGCAAAGAAAATCTACAGCCAGGAGGTCAATGGCAGCATGCTCTCGGCGATTCAACTCACCACTGCCGCCGGCGTGTGCGCGATGGTCGAACTGCTGCGGGAAGGCAATCTCCCCTCCAGCGGACTGGTGTGTCAGGAAGATGCGCGCATGAGCGACTTCCTCGCCAACCGCTTTGGTCAGTACTACGCCGTTTGACAGCGTGCATGTTGAGAAACGAGCCCATGCTGGATTTGCTGAACAGGATCGGGGTAGATCTGGCTCCCCGCCTCGGCGGGGATCTGGTCGCACGATCACCCCGTGATGGCGTAGTGATCGCAACGTTACGCTCGGATACCCTGCCTGAAGTCGAAGCCAAGCTGGAGCGCGCTCACCAGGCGTACCTATTGTGGAGGATTGTCCCGGCGCCGTTCAGGGGTGAGTTGGTACGGATCTTTGCCGACGAGTTGCGGCTGCACAGGGATCCGCTGGGAATGCTGGTCACCCTCGAGACGGGCAAGATACTCAGCGAAGGGATCGGCGAGGTCCAGGAGATGATCGACATTTGCGATCTCGCGGTCGGCATGTCGCGACAGCTCTACGGATTGACCATGCCGTCGGAGAGAAAGGCCCATCGCCTGATGGAACTCTGGCACCCGCTGGGCGTCTGCGGCATCATCACCGCATTCAATTTTCCCGTGGCGGTTTGGGCATGGAATAGCGCATTGGCGCTGGTATGCGGCAACAGCGTCGTGTGGAAACCCTCCGAGAAGACTCCTTTATCGGCACTTGCGGCGCAGGCGCTACTGGAGCGGGCGATGGTCCGATTTGCCAAGGAGCGGCCGGAATCCTTACCGCCCGGACTCAGCCAGGTGGTGCTGGGCGGTGCGGAGCAGGGAAAACTGATTGCCCATTCGCCCCGTGTAGCGCTGGTCAGTGCGACCGGCAGCGTACCCATGGGACACGCAGTGGGCATGGCCGTGGCCGGGCGTTTCGGGCGCAGCATTCTGGAGCTGGGCGGCAATAACGGCATCATCGTGGGCGCTACGGCGGATCTCGATCTGGCCGCACACGCCATCACCTTTTCCGCGGCGGGGACTGCCGGCCAGCGCTGCACTTCGGCACGCCGGCTCATCGTGCATCGCAGCGTGGCCGATGTACTCTTCGCCAGACTCAAAAATATCTACGCCACGCTGGTAGTCGGCGATCCGCTCGAAGCGGAAACGCTGGTCGGGCCGCTGATCGATGCTCACGCCTACCGGCAGATGCAAGCCGCGCTCGAATGCGCACGCGCCGAAGGCGGCGAAGTGTTCGGCGGCGAGCGGGTGTGCCAACACCTCGGCAATCACGCCTACTACGCCCGGCCGGCTTTGGTGCGCATGCCGGGTCAGACACCCGTCATGCATCGGGAGACATTTGCGCCGATTCTTTACGTGGTCGCCTATGATCGCCTGGAACAAGCCATCGACCTCAATAACGCAGTGCCCCAGGGGCTTTCCTCGGCGATTATCACCAACGACTTGCGCGAGACGGAAGTTTTTCTATCCGTCCTCGGCAGCGATTGCGGCATCGCCAACGTCAACATGGGAACCAGTGGCGCGGAGATCGGCGGCGCATTCGGCGGTGAAAAAGAGACCGGCGGCGGGCGCGAATCGGGGTCCGATGCATGGAAGGCTTACATGCGCCGCAGCACCAGCGCGATCAACCACAGCAGCGACTTGCCGCTGGCCCAGGGCGTCCGTTTCCGGCTGGAATGATACGGCGCGCAGCCGATACTGCATGCAGGTAGGAGACGCCGGCGCTTGCGCTCAAGGACGAATATAGGCGTAGCCCTCCTCCTGCTTCGTCATGAGTTCCACCACGCCGGCCTTGGCGTATCCCAGTTTGGGCAGCATGTCGTCCTTGGTCAGCTTCTGCTTGCGCATGGTGTTTTCGCAGGCCACCACCTTCACGCCCTCTTCCAGGGCACTGACGACCCGGCCGCCCACTTCGGATTCGAGTTTAAGCATGGCCAGCCCGGGGCCGTAGGCGACGTTTTCCTTGCCAAGATCCTCCTGCACGTTCTCCGCGTTGTTGAGCGCCAGGGCCCATTTCTTCGGATCGGCGTCGCTGACCTGGATGACCAGCTTATTCTTGGCTACCTTGACCTGCTTTGCCGCGCCCTTGTCGTCCGCGGCGACGCTGGATAAAGGTGCGGCGGCAAGACAGGTTGCCAGAACGGTCGCAGCAACAAAACTGGCGGATTTCTTGAGGTGCATTTCTGGCTCCCTTTTCTTCGTTGGTAAATGGCTAAATGACCGATATGGCCATGTCTAACCGAAGCAACAACATTCGATCCGGATCGAGATAGCGCGTGCTTTCGCCCGCGTCACCCGATAGACGTTGCAGGTCGCGGAAATATTCCATTTCGGCCAACATGAAATAGGCTCAATCCGTCACCACGATGCGGCCGTGCATGTCCTCGTGCCCCGCGCCGCAAAAGTTGTCGCAGACCAAGGGAAAGCTGCCGACGCGTGGCGGCGTGAAGCGCACGCGGGTGACTTTGCCGGGCGGCAGGTCGGCGCGGATTTTGAGTTCCGGGATGTTGAAGCCGTGCACGAAATCCAGTGACGAAAATTCCAGCACCACCGGCCGTCCCTGTTTCACCACGATCTCGCGGGGCGTGTATTCGAAGCGCCGCGCGACGACTTGCACGACTTGCTCCTTGCCCGCGCCCTCTTCCACGCCTAGTGCGGCGCCCAGCAGGGCGCCGCTTAAGCCCAACCCCAATGCCGCCAATCGCAGTCCCTTCATGGCTATGCCTGGCTGACCGGCAACTCGGCGATCTTGTAGCGCGCCGCGCCAGCTTCCGCTTGGATTTCGCGGAAGCCGAGGCCCTTGTGCGGCGCAGCCGGGTCCCAAGGCAGCGGCGTGCGCTTCTCCTGTGAACCGGGGGCAGGCAGTGGGAAGATAAAGGATTTAGCCGAATGGTGAGCAATATGTTCGGTACGATGATGGTTCTCCTGGTGAATGTGACCGTAGAAAACCGTCACGTTCTGGTGGGGCATCAGCAGCTCGATGGCCTTGGCGCCGTCGCGGGTTGCCCAGTCCCATTGCGGCGCCAGATCGAACAGGGGACGATGGGTCAGCACCACGATGGGTGCGGTTTTCTTTTGCTGCGCTAAATCGGCTTTCAGCCATTCCAGTTGCGCATCGCCGATGCGCGCGCCTGGATCCGACACATTGTCCAGCACGATGAAGTGCACCTCCTTGTGATCGAAGACGTAATGGGTATCGCCGAAAAGCTCCTTGTATGCCGCGCCGTTGTCGAGGGAGGCGTCGTGTTCGCCGGGCATGAAGCGCACGTTCTTGACCTTGAGCTCGCCGACGATGTCGCGAAATTCGGCGAGGCGCCGCCGGCGTTCCTGCGCGTCGTCGGTGGTGTGGGTGAGGTCGCCGGTGAACACGATGAAGTCCGGCCGGGTATGCAGCGCATTGACCGCGGCCACTGCCTTCTTCAGGGTGTTCGCCGCGTCGGGATTGGCCGGCCCCTTGTAGCCCCAGTGGGTATCCGAGAGCTGGACGAAATAGAAATCCTCGGCGCCATAGGCGCCTCCAGCGGCGGCAAGTGTCCGGCCGGAAAGGCCTGAAGCGAACACGGCGCCGCCGCCTACGCTGAGCAGCCGCAGAAAATCCCGTCGTTTGATCATGATAGTGTCTCCTCGCAATGGTTGTGTGCACCCCGCAGGCTGGATTTTTCAGGGTGTGACACGCATTACCGGCGGGGATCGAAAAATATTCCCGGTTTTGCGTAAAGCGAAGGCGAATATACTCAGGGCAATTCCGGTACACCGAGGTAGGCGATGAGCGGCACCGACAGGACGCGACGGTTTGAAGCGGCACTACTGCCGCACTTGGATGCCGCCTACAACCTGGCGCGCTGGCTGTTGCGGGACGACCAGGCCGCGCAGGACGTGGTGCAGGAAGCCTATTTGCGCGCCTTGAAGTTTTTCGATGGCTTTCGCGGCGGCGATGCGCGGCCTTGGTTGCTGGGAATCGTGCGTAATGAGTGCTTCACCTGGCTGGGTGCAAGGGGAAGCGAGCATGTCGAGTTCGACGAGGAGCGCGACAGCGGCATGCTCGATCCGGCTTTCGAGCCGGCTAGCGGCGATCCCGAGCGCCAGCTGCAGGGCAAGCTGGAGCGTGCGCAGGTGAATGCGGCCATCGCAGCCTTGCCGGCGGTGTTTCGCGATGTGCTGATTCTGAGGGAGCTCGAAGAGCTGTCCTACGACGAGATCGCCCAGGTAGTCGGCATACCCGCGGGCACCGTGATGTCCCGGCTGTCGCGCGCCCGTTCCCTGTTGCGCGCAGCGCTGATCCGGAAAGGCAAGGAGGAATGAAGCGTGGAACCACATGAAGAAGCGAAACTGAGCACGATCGTGCAATCCCAGGCCGAACGCCACGCGGCTCCGGCGGCCTTGCGCGAGCGCATCGTCAGCGCCATCCGGCAGGCCGATGCACCGGCGCGGCGCGGATGGGAATTCCAGGGCTGGCGGCTGTGGCTGAACCTGGGCGCGAGTTTCGCCATGGGAGCTGTCGTCAGCGTCACCGCGACATACTTTCTTGCCGCAGGGAGCATGCAGGGGAGTCTGGCGAATGATGTGGTCGCCGGCCACGTGCGCTCGCTGATGGCGGCGCATCTGGCGGACGTGTCCTCTTCCGACCGCCATACGGTGAAGCCCTGGTTTGCCGGCAAGCTGGACTTCGTGCCGCCGGTGCCCGATCTGGCAACGGAAGGATATCCCCTGGTTGGCGGCCGACTGGATTACATCGCCGGCCGCGCCACTGCTGCCCTGATTTACCGGCATCGTCAGCACACCATCAACGTCTTCGTCCTGCCGCGCGACGAACGTCTTCCCGCACCGCCCGCCGCGTTTACCGCGCAGGGCTACAACGTCACCGGCTGGAGAAACGAGTCGATGCAATTCTGGCTGGCGTCGGACCTCAACGCCGGCGAATTGCGACAGTTTGCCGAGCGCCTGCGCCATGCAACGCAGGAGGCAGGCTCCTGAAGCACGTCCAGTGGGGAAATAAAAACGCAGCCGAATAACTCAAGCGGCGGTTTGCAGTCTGCTGCCCACCCGCAACGCGGTCAGGATCGCCAAACCCTGCAGAACGGCAATGCCGACCAGGACTGCGGCAAAACTGCCTTGGTCCATGAAGCCCCCGAAGGCCAGGGGTGCGGTTGCCAGCCCCACATCGAGGCCGGAGTATACGAATCCATACACCCGCCCGTAGGCTGCCTGCCCAAAGCGGGAAGTCGCCGCTTTGCGCACCAGCAGGTCGCGTGAAGGACCGGCGATGCCGGTGCAAAAACCGATGCAGGCCATCAGCGGCAGGATGCTCCACGCTGGCAATGCGGCCGTTGCCAGCAGCAACATCAGCAGGGCCGCGGCGCCGAACGCGTAGGCGATGAGGCTTTCGCTGGCGCCCCTGCGGGCAAGAAAGCCGCCGGCGACGATGCCGCCGGCTCCGCCCAGCAGGTAGGCGGAAAGCGAGGTGGCAGCCAGTGCCAGCGACAGTCCATGGAGGGTCTGCAAAATCGGCGTGGCGAAGTTCTGGATGGCGCCGAAAGCCGTGGTAATCAGAAAAAAGAAGCCAAAGCACATCCACACCGCAGGGGAGCGGAGAAAAGCAAAAGCCGAGACGGGTTGACCGGACCGCTGGAGGTGGTCCGACTCGGGCAAATCGGCCAGGGCGGCACGCTGCCGGAACAAGACCAGCAAAGCCGCCAGCGCGATACAAGCGGCGCCCAAAGCGGCCCAGCGCCAGCCGGCGGTGGCGGCGATGGCGGTGAGGAAAACCGGGGACAGTGCCCAACCGATGTTCCCGGAAAGACCATGCACCGAAAAGGCATGGGCGAGCCTGGGTTGGGAAACGTGGTGGTTGAGAATGGAGAAATCGGCTGGGTGAAACACGCTGTTGCCCAGACCGGCGAGACCGGCGACCAAGGCCAATGCCGGGTAGCCATCGGCAAAGCAAAGCAGCAGGCTGGCTGCGGCAAAGCAGCCGATGCCGGCACCCAGCACCCGCGCCGCGCCGAAGCGATCCACCAGGAAGCCGGCCAAGGCCTGGCCGGTGGCGGAGACGACGAAAAATACCGTCATGGTGGCGCCGATGCCGGTGAAGGAAAGCCCGAAATCCCGCATCAGCCATGGGAACAGGGGCGGCAGCAAGAGGTGGAAGAAATGCGAGACGCCATGCATAAAACCGATCAGGGAAATGGTCGCGACGTCGCGGTGCCTGATGGGGGCGGTGATGGTACTCACGGAGTTCCTCTGGTGACGAGCTTGCTAGATGGGTAAGAGTGTATGCGCAATCGCTGCCAGCCGGCAAATCCAGGCTTGACAAATGGATACGGCCAACCGCATTTCATCGACCCGGAAACACCCCCGTTGCGCCTGGATTGAACCCTTGTTTGCCGATGGCAACCAAGGCTATCAACGCCATAAAAAAATATATTATCCATGCCCTGATCTTCGCCATGCCGACGGAATTGTTGTGCTGGCGATTTGGTAGCAGAATAGCCTGTCTTCGAAGAAAAAATGCTGGAGAAAAGGTTTGTCTGACGCAGAAAACTCCCCGATGTCCGACCCGAAGCCGCGCGCCGCGATCCGCGCTAACGGCCGGCGTGACGAAACCCAGCTGCTCGAGGAGCTCATCGTGCGTGCCCGCTTCACGCATGCCGAGCGCGCCCGTATCGCTGCGCGGGCGGGGCCGCTGGTGCAGGCGGTGCGCGCGCGGCGCAGCGAGAGCGGGGGCATCGACGCCTTCCTGAGCACCTACGCTCTTTCCTCGCGCGAAGGCATCGTCCTGATGTGCCTGGCCGAAGCCCTGCTGCGCATCCCGGATGCGCCTACGGCCGACTTGCTGATCAAGGACAAGCTCGGCAGCGCCGCGTGGGACCAGCGCCTCGGCGCCTCGCACAGCCTGTTCGTGAATGCCTCGACCTGGGCGCTGATGCTGACCGGCCGCTTGGTCAATCTCGACAACGCCGATCGCGACCTGGCCGGCACCTTCAAGCGCCTGGTGGCGCGCACCGGCGAGCCGGTGATCCGGCAGGCGATGCTGGCCGCGATGCGCATCCTCGGCCAGCAGTTCGTCATGGGTCGCACTATCGAGGAAGCCCTGCAGCGCGCGCGCGACGCCGAGGCCAAGGGTTACCGCCACACCTACGACATGCTCGGCGAATCGGCGCGCACCGCGCGCGACGCGCGGCGCTACTTCGAGTCTTACACCGCCGCCATCGCCGCCATCGGGCATGAGGCAAGCCGGCAGGAATACGCGGGCCGCCCGAGCGGCGCGGCGCCGTCGATCTCGGTCAAGCTCTCGGCCTTGCACCCGCGCTACGAAGTGGCGCAGCGCGCGCGCGTCATGCGCGAACTGCTGCCTGCCGTCCAGGCGTTGGCGCTGCAGGCCAAATCCGCGCAGATCGGTTTCACCATCGACGCCGAGGAAGCCGACCGCCTGGAACTCTCGCTCGACATCGTCGAAGCCCTCGCCCTCGATTCCCAACTGGCCGGCTGGAATGGCCTGGGCCTGGCCGTGCAGGCCTACCAGAAGCGCGCATTGCCTACTCTCGACTGGCTCGCCGAACTCTCCCGGCGCGCACCGGGCCCGCCGCGCCGCCTGATGCTGCGCCTGGTCAAGGGCGCCTACTGGGACGCCGAAGTGAAGCTGGCGCAGGAGCGCGGCCTGTCGGGCTACCCGGTGTTCACGCGCAAAGTGGCGACCGACGTTTCCTTCCTCGCCTGCGCCCGCCGCCTGTTTGCCGACCCGGCCGCCTTCTACCCGGCCTTTGCCACCCACAATGCCCACACCCTGGCCGCGATTGCCGAAATAGCCGCAGCCGCCGGCGCCGGCGAGGACTGGGAATACCAGCGCCTGCACGGCATGGGCGAGGAGCTGTACGACGAGGTGGTCGGGCCGTCCAAATGGAACCGGCAGTGCCGGGTCTATGCGCCGGTCGGCAGTCACCAAGATCTGCTCGCCTACCTGGTGCGCCGGCTGCTGGAAAACGGCGCCAATACCTCCTTCGTCAACCGCATCGCCGACGCTTCTCTGCCGCTCGAAACCCTGCTCGCCGACCCGGTCGAAAGCGCCGCCGCCCTGCCCGTCAAGCCGCATCCGCGCATCCCCCTGCCGCGCGACCTGTATCGCGCCGCCGGCGAGGCGCGCCGCAACAGCGAGGGCTTGGACCTGTCCGACCAGCCCACGCTGGACCTGCTGGCCGCGGCCATCGAGGCCAGCCGCAGCGTCGTCTACCGTGCCGCGCCGCTGATAGCCGGGCGCGAATCCAGCGGCCCCGGCCAGCCGCAGATGTCGCCCGCCAATCGCCAAGACCTGGTCGGCAGCGTGGTCGCGGCGACGCCGCAGGATGCCGCCGCCGCCATGGCCGCCGCCCACGCCGCCTGGCGCGGCTGGGACGCCACCCCCGCCGAAACCCGCGCCGCCCTGCTGGAGCGCAGCGCCGATCTCATGCAGCAGCGGCTGGCGGAGTTGGTCGCGCTGATCGTCCGCGAAGGCGGCCGCACCCAGGCCGATGCCGTATCAGAAGTCCGCGAGGCGATCGATTTCTGCCGCTATTACGCCGCCCAGGCGCGCGCCGGATTTGCCGCGCCGCGGGTCCTGCCCGGCCCCACCGGCGAGCACAACCAGTTGCATCTTGGCGGGCGCGGCGTGTTCGTCTGCATCAGCCCATGGAACTTCCCGCTGGCCATATTCACCGGCCAGATCGCCGCCGCCCTGGCCGCCGGCAACAGCGTCGTCGCCAAGCCGGCCGAGCAGACGCCGCTCACCGCCATGCTCGCCATCCGCCTGTTCCATGCAGCCGGCATTCCTGTCGAGGTGCTGCATGTGCTGCCCGGCGCTGGCGGCATCGGCGCGGCCCTGGTGGCCGATCCGCATTGCGCCGGGGTGGCCTTCACCGGCTCGACCGCAGTGGCGAGGAGCATCGCCCGGGCGCTGGCGGACAAAGAAGGACCGATAGTCCCATTCATTGCCGAAACCGGCGGGCAGAACGCCCTCATCGCCGACTCCTCGGCGCTGCCGGAACAACTGGTGCGCGACGTCATCGCCTCCGCCTTCAACTCCGCCGGCCAGCGCTGCTCGGCGCTGCGCGTGCTGTTCGTGCAGGCCGACGGCGCCGACAAGGTGATCGAAATGCTCAAGGGGGCAATGGACGAACTACACATCGGCGACCCGGCCGACATCCGCAGCGACGTTGGCCCGCTCATCGACGCGGATGCCCGCGCTCTGCTCGAGGCTCATGGCGCAAGGCTGTATGCGCTCGGCGAGGGGGCGGCCACGCTGCTCCACACTTGTCCCATAGACGCCAATACTCTGGATCGCGGGACTTTCTTCGCGCCGCGCGTCGTCGAAATCGACCGCTTGTCGCGCCTCGAGGGCGAAGTCTTCGGCCCCATCCTGCACGTCATCCGCTGGCAGGCGGGGCAGCTCGACGCGGTCTGCGAGCAGATCGCCGCCACCGGCTATGGCCTTACCCTCGGCATCCACAGCCGCATCGACGCCACCGTGGCGCGCATCGCGGCGCGCCTGCAGGTTGGCAACGTCTACGTCAACCGCAACATCATCGGCGCCGTCGTCGGCGTCCAGCCGTTTGGCGGCACGGGCCTGTCGGGCACCGGCCCGAAAGCCGGCGGTCCGCACTACCTGCTGCGTTTTGCCAGCGAGCGCACGCTTACGGTGGATACCACCGCCGCCGGCGGCAACGCCAGCCTGATGTCCCTGGATGAGGACTGAGGGTACGGCAAGTGGATTGCGCAACGGGCAAACCTGGCCTATCTTTCAATATGTACCGGCCGCATCGGCACACCCTAGACGATGGGCGGCACGCTCGGAAATCGTGGCAGCCAGGCAAACCCCAACCGCTAAAGCAGCATCTCGCGCCGACCGCATAGGACTGGCCATCCAGTCGGTCGAGCGATTGCGCAAGGAAGCCCTGCTGCTGGAGGGCAAGTTTGCCGAAGCGCTGAAGAAAGTTGCGCCTCAGCTGCGGGACAGCGCCGGCAACCTGTTGCATTACCTGGCCGTGCGGCAAAGCGATAACCGCAATTTGCAGCGCGAGCTGGGCAAGCTGGGTCTCAGCTCGCTGGGGCGCACCGAGTCGCATGTCATGACCTCGCTTACCGACGTGCTGCGCGCCCTGTACCTGATCGGCGGGCAGGCGGTGCCGAAGAAAGCGAAAAAATCGACGCCGGTCACTTTCGATGGCGGCGAGGCAATCCTGGCGGAACACGCCGCGGCCATCCTCGGCACGGCGGCCGGAAACCGCAAGACGCGGGTGATGGTCACCATGCCGGGCGAGGCGGCCGACGACCCGGCGTTCATCGCCGATCTGCTGGCACAGGGCATGAATATCATGCGCATCAATTGCGCCCACGACGATCGGCAAGTCTGGGCGCGGATGATCGAACACCTGCGCCTCGCGGAAAAGAAACTCGGCCTGGCGTGCAAGATTTCCTTCGACCTGGCGGGACCCAAACTCAGGACCGGGGCAATCTCTCCCGGCGCGAGCGTCGTCAAGTGGCGCCCGGCGCGCAATACCCTGGGCCAGGTCACGGCAGCGGCGACGATCTGGCTGGTCGAGGAAAGCCCAGGGGAAAATCTGCCGGGGACGGGAACCGTCATCCCGATCCAGGGCAAGCTGCTGGCCAAGGTCAGGGTCGGGGACTTCGTCAAGTTCAGCGACGCCCGCGGCAAGGCGCGCGTCCTCGGGGTCGTCGAGGTCGGCCAGGGCGCCTGTGCCTGCCACGCCGAGCAAACGGCCTATGTCACGCCGGGTATCGAATTAAAGCTCAACAGGAAAAGAAAAACCCTGGCCACGGCGACCATCGGCTCCCTGCCGCCTCTGCCGCAAGCGATCCTGCTCCAGCCGGGAGACCTGCTGGATCTGGTCAGGGGCGACACGCCGGGCCGGGCCGCAGTCACCAACAGCGCCGGCAAAGTCATCAAGCCGGCGCTGGTCGCCTGCGCCCTGGCCGAGGTTTTCCGCAGCGTCCGCGGCGGAGAAAAGATTTTCTTCGACGACGGCAGGATCGCCGGGACGATACTGAGCGTCACCGACAAGCGCATCCGCATACAGATCACCCGGGCCGTGGGCGGCTGCGCCAAGCTGCAGGGCGAGAAGGGCATCAATCTTCCAGATTCCGCTCTCAAGCTGCCGGCCATGACCGCCAAGGATCTCGAAGACCTGGCCTTCGCGGTGCGGCACGCCGACATGGTGGCGATGTCCTTCGTCCAGCGGGTGGGGGATGTCGAGGAACTGATTGCCGCCCTGGAGCGGCTGGACGCCGCGCATCTGGGCATCATCCTGAAGATCGAGACCAAGCAGGCCTTCAACCGCCTGCCCAGCCTGCTGCTGTGCGCCATGCGGCATTATCCGGTGGCCGTGATGGTGGCGCGCGGCGACTTGGGGGTGGAGGTCGGTTTCGAGCGGCTCTCGGAAGTCCAGGAAGAAATACTCTGGCTGTGCGAGGCCGCGCATGTGCCGGTGATCTGGGCCACCCAGGTGCTCGAATCCCTGGCCAAGGGCGGCATGCCGTCGCGCGCCGAAGTCACCGACGCCGCGATGGGCACCCGCGCGGAATGCGTGATGCTCAACAAGGGGCCGTACATTTTGGAGACCCTGCGCTTTCTTTGCGATGTACTGAACCGCATGGAAGCCCATCACAAGAAGAAAACCGCCATGTTGCGCAAGCTGAGCATCTCGGAGTTGCGCTGATAACTTTTACCGCGGCACCCGCTCGATGCCCCGGACGCCCTGACGTAACCCGCCTTCTAGTCAGGCATACTTGTCACCTTTGATTGCGCGCTTAACTTCTGCGAAACTTAGTAAAAAGGAAATCGGTCATGACCAACAAGATTACCGTGATGGCGTCTGAGGTGCGGGTGAA
>CAYHXK010000022.1:12440-15686 GCA_964360125.1 uncultured Sterolibacterium sp. | reverse complement strand
GATGATCCAGCGCCGGCCGTCCTCGACAAAACTGCGGTCGACGATGTGGGTGGAAATATGTTCGCGCCCGCCTTCTGCGTCGAGCCTGGCCACGGCCAGTTCCGCCGCGCCGCCGGCGCGCGCCTGCAACACCCAGCGGCCCGCCTCGCTGGCGAGGGTGGTTTGCAGCGCCGCCTCGGCGCGGGTAGCGCCCTGCTTGGCATCGACGCCGCCGTGGCCGCGCTGGGCGAGCCACAGCGCCATGGCCGGCTGCAAGGCGCGGATGCGCTGGCTGTTCCAGGATTCAATGCCGCTGCGGGCGATCATCTCCAGGTAGGCATGCACCAGGGTGCCGACGCTGGCGGCGAGCGGATCGGCGGCTTCCTCGCCGGCATCCGCCGTGGTTCGCGATTCTGCCATCGTCTCGGATTCAAAGCCTGGCAGCGCCTGCGTGGGCGGGCGCTGCAGGGCTTCCGCCACGGCGGGAACAATGACTCTCACCAGTTTCGGCACGAACTGGCTGGCGTCGTGCGCCGCGCCCTGCCCTGCTGCGTTTGCATCCCTGTCGACCTGCAGGTCTGCAGCAGCGGCGTTGAAATCCTCGGCGACGCTGGCCCACAGCAGGTCGAGGAAAGTGCCGGCGGGCCGCACGGCTTCGCCGTCGGCATTGGTCTTCGCCACCGCAACAAGATGCAGGCTGCGGATCGCCCGTGTCGCGGCAACGTAGATCACGCGGGCATCCTCGTTGGCGGAGCGTTCCTGTTCCAGCAAGCGCAGGTAGTCGTAGGGGGTCGGCGCGGCGGGGGCGCTATTGCCGCTAGCGGCGCGCTTCTTCAGCGGCGCGGCGACCAGGTGCTCGTCGAGGCCTTCGAGCGCCACTTCTTCCCACAGCATCAGTTCGTGCTCGTCGCTGCGGTGCTTGCGCTGCAGGCCCGGCAGGATGACGGTGTCGAATTCCAGGCCCTTGGCCTTGTGGATGGTCATGAATTGCAGCGTGCCGTCGGCCTGCGCGTCCGGCGCGGCATACAGCGCCGCCACGTCCTGTTCCAGCCGGTCGAGGCGGAAGCGCCCGGCGGCGGCGCGTTGGTCTAGCTGGTCGAGCAAGTCGAGATAAGCCAGTGCGTCGGCGATCTCCGCCGGCCCTTGCAGGCAGGCCGCGCCGCCCAGTTGGAGCCAGACGCCCTCGACCCAGCGGCGCAGGCGCGCGCGGCCCTGCTGCGCAAAGGCGACTGCCAGCACCGCGCGCAGATGAGAAAGGCGCTGTTGGCCGTCGGCGGAGAGTTTCTGCACGCGCGCAGCGTCGTTGATGAGTTGCCACAGGGTCGCCGCCTGGTCGTCCGCCGCCAGCGCGTGCAGGTCGGCCAGGGTCAGGCCGCACCACGGGGCGCGCAGGATGGCGAGCCAGTGCACGCGGTCGGCGCGGTGATGCAGGGCGCGCGTCAGCGCCAGCAGGTCCTGCACCGGCTGGCGCGCGGCGAGGCTTTCGATCTCCACTGCGGCAAAGCGCAGCGCCGGCTGGCGGCGGCGGATCAGCGCCACCAGCGCGTCGAGATGGCTGCGGGCACGCACCAGCACGGCGATCTGGCGCGCCGGATCATGGCCGCGCACTTCCGAAATAATGGACAGGATGCGTTGCGCCTCGCGCAGCGCGGCCCCGTCGTTCCCTTCCGCCGCCGTTTCCCGGTCGATGACGAGTGCATGGACGCGGACGCCTTCGTCCGCCCCGGCCAGCGACGCCCTCGTGGCGACGAAGGGGCGGTAACGGATGGCGCCGCTGGTGACGCTGTCCCGCGCCGGAAACACCCCGGCGAAACCCTGGTTGACCCAGTCGACCAGCGCCGCGCAGGAGCGGTTGTTGCGGCACAGGCGCAGGCGTTGCAGGGCGATGCCGCCGATGCCGCTGTCGGCGGCGCGCAGGAACAGGCCGACGTCGGCCTTGCGGAAGCGGTAGACCGACTGCATCGGATCGCCCACCGCGAACAGGGTGCGCCCGTCTTCCTCCTGCCAGCCGGCGGTGAGCCGCTGCAACAGTTGCACCTGGGTCGGGCTGGTGTCCTGGAACTCGTCGACCAGCAGATGCTGGATGCGGTAATCCAGTTGGAGGGCCAGGTCGCTGGGCGCGTCCGCGTCGCCCAGGGCCAGCAGGGCGCGTTGCGCCACCTCGACGAAGTCGGCCTCGCCCTGCTCGTTGAACACCGCCCACAACTGCGCCGCCGCCAGCTTCAGCAATGCCGCCAGGGCAGCCACGGTGCGCCATTCCTCCTGGCTGTAATGCGGGTCGGGCAGCTTGCGGATGCGGGCGATGGCGTCGGCCTGTTCCGTCGTCAGCCCGGCCGTGCATTCCAGCAGCGCCTGCTTGTGCGGCGCGGAATCCTTGCCGGGCGGCAGGCCGTTGTTTTTGGTGTACTGCTTGCGCGGCGTGCCTTCCTTGGTCAGCAACAGTTCGCACAGGGCGCGCCACTGCGGCAGCGCTTCGGCCGTCACCGGCAGCGGTGCAGTCCAATCGAACAATGGGGCGAGCAGCGACAGCGGGGAATCGTTTGCGGAATTCGCCGCCGCATAGCGTGCTGACGGCATCAAGCGGCTTTGCAAATGGTCATCCAGACAGGCCGCGGCGCGCTCCAGGTCGCGCTGCACCAGAATGCCCAAGCCGCGCTCGGACTCTTCGCAGGGTCCATGATCGATGGTGTGGCGCAGCCACTGGTCGCGCCGTTCCAGCATGCCGGCCAGCAGCTTGGCCAGGCGCTGCGCGTCGTTGTCGAGATGGCGCAGCGCCTCGGCCACCACCACACCCGCTTCCCCCAGTGCGCCCTCTTCGTCGAGCATGGCGATGCTGCGGCGCGCCGCTTCCTCGTAGTGGCGCTGTGGATCCTCGCCGATTTTCGGCTGCGCGCCGAAGCGCGACAGGAAGGGCATCTGCCGGGCGAGGCTGGCGCACAGCGCGTCGATGGTGAGGATGCGCAGCCGCGCCGGCTGTGCGATCAGTTGCCAGCCGCGCGCCGCGCCAGCGGCCAGGGCGGCCTGCGCCAGATCGAAAGTGATGCGCTGGTGCGGCGCCTGCGGCGGCTCGCCGGCCGCCGCGCGCTCCAGGCTGGCCAGGATGCGGTTGCGCATCTCGGCGGCGGCCTTGTTGGTGAAGGTGATGGCGACGATCTCCTCCGGCTCGGCCACCACCGCCAGCAGGCGCAGATAGCGCTGCGTCAGCAGCTCGGTCTTGCCCGCCCCGGCGGGGGCCTCGACGATGAAGGAGCCGAGTTCCAGCGCGCG
>CAYHXK010000022.1:0-12340 GCA_964360125.1 uncultured Sterolibacterium sp. | reverse complement strand
TTGCGCGCGGCGTTCGGCCAGGCGCAGCAGCGGCAGCACCTCGCAGTAGGCGAGATCCTTTTCGTTGCCGAAGCGCACCGCCGCCTCGCCCGCCTTGATCTCGCGGACGATGGCGGCGATGCTGGCTTGCCAGTGGACGAGCAGATCGACCCAACTCGCCTGCTGCGGAAAGATCTTGCGCGCGGCAGAGTCTTCGATGGCGGCGACCTTGGGCAGCAGTCCCGCCTCGGCGGCGATGCCGAGGAAGCCGCAGTCTTCCAGCCGCACTTTGGCGAAGGCCACCGCCGCCAGGCTGGACTTGGACTCTCCGGCCATGGCCAACGCCGCATAGATCGGCAGTTGCGGCTCGGTGATGCGCGTCTCGCCCCAACTCGCCTGGCTGACGCCGCTGCCGGTCTTGTAGTCGAGGATCACGCGGCGGCCGTCGTCGAGCGCGTCGATGCGATCCACCACCAGATGCACGGCGATGCCCTCGATCTCCACGTCGCGCTGCTCTTCGCAGGCGACCACGCGGAAGGGCTGCGTCCGCTGCGCTTCGACCTCCAGCCAGGCCTCCACCAAATGAATCAGCCGCTCCCGCTCCAGCGCGAGGAAACGCGGCGTCATGGTTTGTTCCAGCGTCGCATTGAATTCCTGCAAGGCCAGTTCGACCGCCAGCACCACCGCCTCCTGCCGTGTCGCCCCGGTCATCGCCTGCAAATCGCGCGAGCCGCGACCTTTCCAGAAGCCTTGCAGCACGGCGTGCAGCAGCGTGCCGCGCGCCGCCGCGTCGAGCCCATCCACCGGCGTTTCGAGCGCCCGCGCGCCGAGACGGTAGCGGTAGAAAGCCCAGGCCGGGCAGATCGCCTGGGCGCGCAGCAGGCCGGTGCCGCCGCGCAGGGTTTCGCCCTCGGCCACGGGCGGCGCCTGCGCGTCTTCGATGCGCTCCAGCGCGACGCTGCCGGCGAGGGTTTCGATCAGGCCGGGATGGAAGAGATCGGGTGCGGCAGACTCTATTGTCGCGATCAAAGGACTCGGGCGCAGCTCGCGCCCGCCCTCGCTGCGCGCCCAGGAGAAGCACACTTGCGGGGCGCTGCGCAGCAGCCGCCGCTGAATGACAGCGGCGAACGCGCCCTGAATCTCGGCGGAAGCGCCGGGCGCCCGCGCGCGGCGCTGCAACTCGGCCGGCAGCAGCGGATTGGGGCGGGGCGGCGGCGGCCACAGGTGGTCGTTGATGCCCATCGCCCAGAGCGCGTCGAGCGGCGTGTCGGCGATTTCCAGCAGTCCCATCACCTGCACCGGCGGATCGCCCGCCGTCGCCGGCTGGAAGATGCGCTCGCGGCACAGTTGGGCGAGGCGGCGGCTGGCTTCGGCCAGGCTCACCCGCCCCAGCACCGCATCGAGTTGCGCCAAACTCTCCAGGGTTTCGTCGAAAGCGCGGCGCGCCTGGTATTCGTGGCTGGATAGCGCGCGTTCGCCGGGCCAGCCGGCGGCCTCCAGCAGCCGCCCGCAGGCCAGTTTCCAGGCCGACGGCGACTGGCGCGACGGCTGCGCGGCCAGCACGCTCTGGAAGGCTTGCAGATGGGCCAACAATTGGCTGATGCGCAGCCCCTTGTCTGTCTCCTTGCGCGCCGTCTTCTCGATGAAGCGCAGCGCCCGTTCGAGCGAAAAAGTCGGCGCGAGAAATTCGCGCATCCGCGCATCCAGCCGGGCGCGGCTGTCGGCTTCGCCGATGTCCGCCGACCAGTAGGGCTGGCGCAGCAGCGCGGTGAATTCTTCCTGGACGATTTTTCGAGGCTGGGCGGCCAGGCCGAGCAGTTGCAGGGCCACCGCGACCAGGGGCTGGCGCGCCAGCGGCAGGCCCAGCGAGAAGTTGTAGCGGCGCGGCATTTCGGCCAGCGCCGGGTTGACGGCGGCGGGATCGAGGGCGTCGTCGAGCATCGCCGCCAGCGTCTCGCGCACTGCGCCGAGTTCCGGCACCACGATGCCGAGCCGCGCCGCCGGGTTGAGCGCCAGTTGTTGCCGCGCCCAGGCCGCCGCCGCGCGGCACTCGGCGGCACGATCGGGCAGCGCCACGACGGTCGCCTGGGCGGTCGCCGGCAATCCTTGTTCCAGTTCATACACGGCGACGCCGCGCTGCATCAGCACGCGGGCCAGCCGCGTCTCCTGACGGTTGTAGCGGTCGAAGCCGGCCAGGGCCAGTTGGCCGGGCAGGCGGCCCGCTCCCGCTTTGAGGCGGTCGATCTGCCAGTCGAGCATGCGCGCGGCTTCGAGCCAGCCGGCCACCCCGCAGATGCGCTGGAATTCCTCGCGCCAGCGCAGGAACTGGCGGGTTTCCTCGCTCTGCAGCGCGGCATCTACTGGGATGAGGATGTCCCATGCCGCCATCAACGCGTTGGCTTCGGCGGCGGCGCTGGCCAGGCCTTCGCGGTCGAACAGCGCATCTTCCTGCGCGCCCTCGTCCGCTGCTCCATCGCTGGACGCCGTTCCCCCCAACTCGGCGGGGGCCCCGCCCCCCAACTCGGCGGGGGTCCCAATTGCCCGATCCCAGAGGATGCGCTCCTGCAGGTCGCCAAGCAGCAGACGCGGCGCCTCCGCGACGGCTATCTCTCCCGCCAGCAGCGCCTCGCGCAGCACCGCCTCCAGCCACTGCGCCGGCGCCAGCGCCTGCAGCGGTTGCCAGCGCGTCAGGCCGCTCGCCAGTTGCAGCCGGTCGTGATCGCGGCGCAGGTTGCGCGCCAGGCGCTGCGAAGCGCACAGCACCACCGCGTCGGGGGCCAGCGCCGCCAGGGCGATGCGGGATTGCTCGAAGTCGAGGTCGGAATCGGGATGAGGCATCGCCGCTATGTTACAGGGCGGACATGGGGCCTGGGACCAACAAAATAAATAGCGCTAACAGAGTGCTGGTTAGCAGGAACACCAGCGCGTCCGGATCGCGGGGCAGCAGGGCAAATACTTTTCGAGTCATGATGGAGATCCTCCCTTGAAGTGACGCAAGCCATTCTCCATGTCGAAAGGCTCATGGCGTGAGCCTGCTAAGGAACCTCTGAATAAGTCCGTCACCTCTTCGGGTGACCCCGCCCTTCGGGCTCCCGTCATCGCGAGCCCCAAAGGGGCGTGGCGATCCACAGGCCGCTGATTCTGTACGCTTATTGGATTGCTTCGCATCACTCGCAATGACGAAATTGTACTTATTCAGTGTTTCCCTATATTGAATTTATCCGCGTTTGATGCGGTTTATCCGTCCAGGAAGCGGTTTGTCGCATGGTCGTTCCCCGCTGGTTTATGGATGGGTAAGTTGCGCCTACCCAGTCACCCAACAGGAGAACCGGAATGAAAAAAACCATCAAATATTGGCACACGGCCGCGGCAGCTTTCGCATTGAGCTGCGCGCTCGGCGCCTCGGCGCAAGGCAGCGAGGACGCCTTCAACAAAGCCCAGACAGCATTCGAGCGCGGCCTGCGCGGCTCGGAGAGCGACAACGAAACCGCCTCGGCGCAGTTCAAGCAGTTGAGCCAGGCGGAACCCGGCAACCCGCTGCATCTGGCCTATTACGGCAGCACCCTGGCGATCAAGGCGCGCGACGCCTGGCTGCCCTGGAAGAAGCTGAAATTCGGCGAGCAGGGGCTGGAGCAGATCGACAAGGCGCTCAAGCGGATTACCCCGGAACACGACAAGGCTCTGCCGGGCAAAACGCCGCTGGGCATCGAGACCCGCCTGGTGGCGGTGAACACCTTCCTCAAGGTGCCCGACCGGTTCTTCCATCGTTACGACAGCGGCAAGTCTTTGCTGACCGAGACCATGAAGCACCCAGCCTTCGCCCAGTCGCCGCCGCAGATCCAGGCGCGCTTCCACTTGCAGGCGGCTTTGGTGGCGAAGAAGGACAACCAGCCGGCCGAAGAAAAAGCGCAGCTGAAGCGTGCGCTGGAACTCAATCCGCAGATGAGCGATGGCGATGCGGCGCGTAACAGACTCAAGGAGTTGGGAGCATGAATACCCTCAGGGGCATACAACCAGACACCAGCCAACTCATCCGCCTGGACCAGGTCAGCAAGACCTACCTGATGGGCGCGGCACAGGTTCCTGCCTTGCGCGAGGTGACGCTGTCCATCGAGGCCGGCGAATTCACCGCGCTGACCGGCCCCTCGGGCAGCGGCAAGAGTACGCTGCTGAATGTCTGCGGACTGATCGACCAGCCCGACAGCGGGACCATCAGCATCGACGAGCAGGCGACGGGACAGCTTACGGAGAAGGAACTGACCCTGATCCGGCGCGAGAAAATCGGCTTCGTCTTCCAGGGCTTTAATCTGGTGCCGGTGATGACGGCCTACGAGAACGTCGAATATCCGCTGTTCCTGGCGGGCGCCGGCCTCAAGGAACGGCGCGAACGGGTGCGGGAGATCTTGTCCCGGGTCGGGTTAAGCGAGCTGGCGCAGCGCCGTCCCGACGAGCTTTCCGGCGGCCAGCGGCAGCGCGTGGCGATTGCCCGGGCGCTGGTCAAGCAGCCGCGGCTGGTGGTGGCCGACGAGCCGACCGCCAACCTCGACAGCGCGACGGCCACCCAGATCATCGACCTGATGCACGAGCTGGGCCGCTCCCACGGCACCACCTTCCTCATCGCCACCCATGACGCACGCGTGACTTCGCGCTGCGACCGATCCATCGTTCTGACCGACGGAGTACTCCAATGAAATGGCTCTGGTTTGCAATCAAGAATGTGCTGCGCAACCGCCGCCGCTCGCTGGTCACCATCATCATCGCGGCGGTCGGCACGGCCGGCGTGCTGGTGGGCGGCGGCTTCGCGCTATTCACTTATGCGTCGCTGGCGGAAATGGCGGCGCGCGACAGCGGTCACCTGATCCTGGCGCATCCGGATTATTACAACCGCGACGAAGACACGCCGATGCAGTTCGGCCTGGACAACTACGCCGCGCTGCGCGACAAGCTCGAACTCGATCCGCGCGTGCGCATGGCGCTGCCGCGCGTGCAGTTTTCCGGGCTGATCAGCAATGGCGACAAGTCGACGATATTTCTCGGCGCCGGCATCGAGCCGGAAAGCGAATTCAGCGTCAAGGGCCCCACCATGCGCGTCGTTTCCGGCGGCCTGCTGAGTTCGAAGGCGGCGCCCGGCGGAACGCCGGAAATCGTCCTGGGCTCCGAACTCGCCAAGCAGATGAAAGCGGCGCCGGGAACCGGCCTGACCCTGCTATCGACCACCACCGAAGGCACGCTCAACGCGGTCGACGTCACGCTGCGCGGCATCGTCACGCTCGGCGTGCCGGAGATCGACAAGCGGCTGGTGTATGTCGCCCTCCCCACCGCGCAGCGCCTGCTGCTCACCGACAAAGCCAGCACGCTTTCCGTGTATCTGCGGGAAACCGCGCAGACGGAGGAGATGCGCGGCGTGGTGGCCGCCCAGTTCCCGGCCCACGCCTTGCAGACCTGGCGCGACCAGGCGTTCTTCTACACAGCGGTGCGCGGTCTCTACAACCGCATCTTCGGGCTGCTGGGGATGGTGATTGTGATCATGGTGCTGTTTTCCGTCACCAATACTCTGGGCATGGCCGTGGTCGAGCGCACCCGCGAGATCGGCGCCTTGCGCGCGCTGGGCACCCTGCCGTCGCAGATCGTGCGCATCTTCGCGCTGGAGGGCCTGGTGCTGGGCATCGCCGGGACGGTTTCGGGCATGCTGATGGCGGCCGGGATATCCGTCTTCCTGCTGTTCGCCAACGTCCAGATGCCGCCGCCGCCGGGCCGTTCGGATGGTTACCCCCTGCACGTCGATTTCTCCTGGGAGCTTTACGCGCTGACCCTGCTTGCCATCCTCGCCCTTTCCATCGCCGCGGCCTGGATCGTCAGCCGCAAAGCCGCGGCCAAACCCATCGTGGAGGCCCTTGGCCATGTCTAAGATATTTACTTCCCTGATGCTTCTGATGCTCTCGGCGACGATTCAGGCCGCCGATATCAAGACGCTGCTCAAGCAGGCCGACGCCTACCGCCTGCCGGATGCACAACTGCAAGTGGAAACCGAGGTGCAGTTGTTCAAGGCCGGCAAGCTCGACAAGGAGCGCAGCTACACCGTGTATGTGAAGCCCGGCCGACGCTCGCTGGTGCTGATGCAATCGCCTGCGGAAAAAGGCCAGAAGGTGCTGATGCTGGGCGACGACTTCTGGCAGATCATGCCGCAGAGCCAGCGGCCGATCCGCATCACGCCGCTGCAGAAACTGCTAGGCGACGCCTCGGCCGGCGACATCGCCACGATGAGCTGGAGCGACGACTACGAAGGCACGGTCGTCGGCGACGCCAAGGTGGGCGACATCCCCTGCCTGCGCCTCGACCTGACAGCCACGCGCAAGGGCGTCAGCTACCGGCGCGTCGAGCTGTATCTTGCCAAGGCAGGCGCCAGGCCGGTCAAGGCCGATCTGTATGTGGCCTCGGACAAGCTGGCCAAGCAGGCACTGTTCACCGTCGAGCAGGTCGATGGCCGCCCGCAGGTCAGCAGCATGCGGCTGATCGACCAGATCCAGACCAACCGCGAAACGGTGATCCGCTATGTCTCGCGCAAGGCCCGCACGATTCCGGACGAGTATTACAACCCGATGTTCCTGACGCGCAACGATCTTAAGGAATGAGCGTGGACATGATGGTGAAAAAACTCGCCGCCGCCATGCTGCTGTTGCTGGCCCTGCCCGCCCTGGCCGAGGAAAACTCGGCCGCATTCAAGCTGCGGGCAATTCCGGAAATCCATGACGACAACCCCAACAGTCCGTTTGCCCTCGCCGTGCCGCTCACCAACCTGGCGCATGACCGCGCCCGCGCGGAGCTGGAAATGCGCACGGCCTGGCACGGCATCAACCTGGTCGCCACCGCCCGCTCCAGCGCAAGGGACACTGCCAAGCCGGACAACGAACTGCTGATCAACGAGCTGTACATCGAACCTACGCTGTTCGGCGAACGCTTCAGCCTGGGCAAGAAAATCCTCAGTTGGGATGTCGGCTTCGGCTTCCGTCCGCTCGATGTGATCCAGCAGGAAAACCGCCGCAGTCTCTTCGCCAGCACGCTGGAAGGCGTGCCGTATCTGGCCTGGGAAAAGTTCACGGCGGAGCAAGCCTGGATGCTGGTGCTGGCCAATCCGGGGCGCGGCATGGCCGGGATGGTCAACAATGCCAAGAATGACGAAGCGCTGGCGCTGAAATATTTCCGCCGTCTCGACAACACCGATGCCCATGCGCTGCTGCGCGTCAGCCAACGCAACCGCCTCGAAGCCGGCGCCTCCTTCTCCAGCGTGGTCGGCGAAGGCCTGGAGTGGCATGCTTCGCTGCTGCAGCAATCGCGTTACGAAAAGACCGGCAACACCCTCATCGGACGACCCGGCCTGCCGCTATCCACCACCGATCCGTTCGTCACGCAAACCTATCGACAGGGACGCAAGGCCTTGATCGGCGCAACCTGGACCGATGAGTCGGGCATCTCGCTGCTGGTCGAAGCTTGGTACGACCGCAGCGCCTATTCCGCCGACGAATGGCGCGCCGCCGCCGCTCTGGCGCGGCGCCAGGCGGCTTTGCTGGGCTTGTCGGGCATGTTGGGCATCCCCGAATCCGCCGTGCGCGGCAGCCTGGCCTACGGCACGCGCGCCTTCGAGCAAGCCAACCTGCTCAAGAAAAATCTGCTGCTGCGCCTGTCGCATCGCAGCGAAGGCGAAAGCTTCGAGCCCGCCGTCGACATGCTGACCACGCCCGAGGATGGCGGCAGGGTCGTTACTGCATCGCTGGGTTATGAAGCCGACCGTTATCGCATCGATGGCGGCCTGCGGGTGTATGGCGGCCGTGCCGATTCGGCCTATCGCCTGCTGCCGGAGAAACGCGTGGCCTATCTGGCGCTGCAAATTGCGTTTTAATTCAACTTAACATCCATCGGAAGCAACTCTATGAGCAATTATGTCCTGCAAGTACTCAGCCGCACGCCCACCTGGGTGTGGGTGCTGTTCGTGACCCTGCTGGTGCTGGGCATCCTGCAAAGCAAGACGCGCACGATGTCGGGGGTTCGGCTGTTCGCCCTGCCGTTCGCCATGCTCGCTCTATCGCTGTATGGCCTTATGGTCGACTTTCGGTCGACGTTTAGTGTGCAACCAGCCGTATTGCTGAGCTGGGGCGCGGCGAAATTGCTGGCGGTCGTTGCGGGGCGCCGCCTGCGGCAGCCGGCAGGGGCCAGTTACTCCAGGGACCTCGAACGCTACCTCGTCCCCGGCAGCTGGGTTCCCTTGGCGCTGATGATGACGATTTTCTGCTTACGCTACCTGACCACGGCAAGCCTGGCCATCGACGCCACGCTGAGCAAGTCCCTGGCGTTCGTCTGCACCACCAGCCTGGCCTTTGGGCTGCTGTCGGGAACGCTGCTGGCGCGCGCATTGCATGTTTTTGGCAGCAAAAAGCGGCTATAGTTTCGCCGGTCCGCAGCGCTGCGGCGGCTTTGAACATTACCGGTTGGAGATTGAGATTTGAGCATGTCCTCGGCAAACACTCCAAACACTCCCGGCGAGATGCCGGGTCGTCTGATCAAGGAACTGGGCATGACGGCCATGTTCGCCGTCCTGATCGCCGGATTCCTGACCCTGCTGACCACCCACGGTTTCCTCAGCAACCTGATATACGCGCTGTCCATCAGCTTGTCGATACATCTCCTGTCGATCCTGCTGTGTTTGGTGCGCGGCGTGACGCGTACCGACTTGAAGACGGCGCTGATTGCTGTCCCATTGGGCGCCATCGTCGGCTTCATGCTCGGCAGCCTGCTCGATGGCCGCAACCCGCTGCGGATGCTTTCCGAGAATCCTAACGTCATTTTTCTTACCCTGGCCACCGCGCTGGTGTTCGGCACGGCGATCTCCTACTACTTCCATTCGCGCGGCGTCCTCGCCGAAGCCACCGCCGCGGCGCGTCTCGATGCCCTGGAGCGCGCCGCCTACGATAATCGCCTGACCGAATCCAACCTGCGCATGCTGCAGGCGCAGATCGAGCCGCACTTTTTATTCAATACCCTGGCGAACGTACTCAGCCTGATCCGCGACGAGCCGCTCAAGGCGGAACGCATGCTGGAGGATTTCATCGGTTATCTGCGCGGCTCGCTCAAGCGCACCCGCTCGGGCGACGTCAGCCTGGCCGACGAGCTGGAACTGCTGCGCGCCTATCTCGACATCCAGGCGATCCGCATGGGCGAACGCCTGCGCTACACCATCGACATCGCGCCGGAACTGCTCGCAACGCGCCTGCCGCCCCTGCTGCTCCAGCCGCTGGTGGAAAACGCCATCAAGCATGGCCTGGAGCCCAAGGCCGACGGCGGCATCTTGACCGTCCGGGTGCGGCAGGAGGACGCAACGCTGCTCATCGAGATCGACGACACGGGCCTGGGCCTGCCCTCGGCAGGCGTACCTGACGCTGCGGGCATCGGCCTGGAGAATATCCGCGAGCGGCTGCAGGCGCTGTATAGGCAGGATGCCGAACTGCTGATACAACCCAATCATCCGTGCGGGGTCAAGGTCAGCCTGCGTATTCCCCTGGCATCGACCCAGTCGACCGCAGCGTGAAACAACCCACCGCCCTCATCGCCGACGACGAAGCACCGCTGCGCGCTTTTCTGCGCCGCCGTCTGGCGGAATGCTGGCCGGCATTGCAGATCGTCGGCGAGGCGGAGAACGGCCAGGAGGCGCTGGAGATGATCGAAGCGCTGCAGCCCGACGTCGCCTTCCTGGATATCCGCATGCCGCTGTTGAGCGGCCTGGAAGTGGCCAGCCGCCTGACCCTCCCCCAGCATGTGGTGTTCGTCACGGCCTACGACGAATATGCCATCCAGGCCTTCGACAACGCGGCGGTCGACTACCTGCTGAAGCCGGTCAACATGGAACGCCTGAGCAAAACCGCCGAGCGCCTGCAAGCGCTGCTGGCGACGGGCGCCGATTCTGCTCCCGACCTGAGTCGATTGCTGGCCCTGCTGCCGCAAGAGTTGCGCGGCAAGCCGAATTATCTGCAGCGGATACAAGCCGGGACGGACGGCGGCATCGTCATGGTGCCGGTGGACAGCGTGGATTTTTTCCAGGCCGCCGACAAATACACCCTGGTGGTAACGCCGGACAAGGAGTGGCTGATCCGCCGCACGCTCAAGGAACTCGAAGCCGCGCTCGATCCCGAACGCTTCTGGCGCGTGCACCGCAACGCCATCGTCCGTCTCGCCGCCATCGAGCGCGGCGCGCAGGACGCGCGCGGCAATTTCGTCCTGCACCTGCACCGGCGGCAACAGCCGCTCGGCGTGGGGCGCAACTACCTGCATCGTTTCAAGGCGGATTGAGGGCGACGGCATTCTGGTTTAGAGAACAAAGATCAAGCGCGCCCTTCTTTGACAAGCTGCTTGACGTTTACTCCATTTATGCCCCGGGGGGAACGAACTGGATCGGTCCTCATAAACGCCTTGAGTTGCTCCACCGCCGCAGCTTTGATCTTCGCCCTTGCGCCCGAACTGGGCACCAGATACGCAATGGCTTGCCCTCGATAGGTGATGGTAAAACTCTTGCCGGACTCCACCTGCCGCAATAACTCAGGCAGCTTGGTTTTTGCTTCGCACGCGCCAATGACAAACTTCTTGACTGGCCACATTTGAGAGTCCTTTCAAAATGATCTTACGCGGCTTTACGCTGTTCTTCCACCGGCCACGCGCCGGAAGCGTGAGCTTCGAGAATCACCATTTCAACGACCTTGCCGTCGGCGTCATAGCTGACGCAAGTGTTCCAGTCCTGGGAGATTTCCCTGACAATGGGCTTGCTTGAAAACTTGATTTCGAGAATGTCGTCGTCGGAATAATAAGTCGTGTGCATGGCTATTCCTCGCTAAAGTGATGCATCACCGTCTTGACGATGATTACTTCTCCCTCGATGGCAGCGGCGCAAAGCATGTTGTCCGACCTCTCGGGATAAGCCTTGTATGCCCAGAAATGGGTTTCATCCTTGAATTTGATGGTTCCGTTATCCAGGATATCCAGCAGAATTTCCAAATCAATGCCCCGCTCGCGCATCCGTTTGGCCGCATGATCCGTCAATCGGATAGGTTTCCCGAAACGCTTGCTAAACATCCGTTAAGTTTAGCCGCCAATTATCCCGGCTGCAAATGGGAAAGCTCACCCATTTGTGGCTATTGAATGATGGCGACGCGTCCCTTATAGTGTGGTCATGGCTCCAAAATCTCTTCTCCAGCACAATCCCCACTTGCGCGACGCGCAGGACTACCAGCGCGCCTTGCGCATTAACGTGCTCTCCTCGATGGCGATTGAGGGCGTTAAAAAAGCGGCGGAACGCGCGCTTCCTCCCGCTTCAGGCAAACGACCAGCAAAAAACCGCTAACCGATTGATGGCTGACAGTCGGTTGCTCCTTTGCCTCTCCGGCCATTCATCATATCCAGTTGGCATCGATAACGATCACTGTACGTCGGATTCGCGGCCCTGGCGAATGACGGCAGCAACGTCGGCGGAATCCAGAGTCTTTGTCTGCTTGAGCGGGGTCGTCAGCGTTTCGGCAGCATCTCTTGCCGGAGAGGACGGCAAGCCCTGCATCTCCGGCGCCTGCAGCTCGCGCGGCAGGCTTTCCACCGGCGCCAGCTCGCGCAGTTCCTTGTCTTCCGGCGTCGCCTTGAGTTCGCGGAACTTGCGCGCCGAGACCAGCACGCGCGATTCGAGCGAGACCACGGATTTGTTGTAGGCGCCGACGGCGTTGCCGAGATGCTTGCCGATGTCGCCCCAGTGGTCGGCCAGCACGCACAGGCGTTCGTATAGTTCCTTGCCGAGGGCGCTGATCTGCTGCGCGTTCTCGGTCAGCGCTTCCTGCTTCCAGCCGTAGGCGACGGCGCGCAGCAGGGCGATCAGGGTGGTGGGCGTGGCGAGAATCACCTTCTGCTCGACGCCGGCCTCGATCAGGCTGGGGTCGGCTTCGAGCGCCGCGCTGTAGAAGGTTTCGCCGGGCAGGAACAGCACCACGAAATCCGGCGAGGGCTGGAACTGTTCCCAGTAGGACTTGCGGCCGAGCTTGGCGAGGTGGTCGCGCACCTGGCGCGCATGGTCGAGCAACTTGCGCTGGCGCGTCGCGTCGTCGCCGGCTTCCAGCGCATCCAGGTAGGCGGCGAGCGGCGCCTTGGCGTCGACCACGATGTTCTTGCCGCCGGGCAGGCGCACCACCATGTCCGGGCGCAACTGGCCGTCCTCGGTGCCGACGCTGGTCTGTTCGTAGAAGTCGCAATGGTCGAGCATGCCGGCCATCTCGACCACGCGCTTCAATTGCAGCTCGCCCCAGCGCCCGCGCGTCTGCGGCGCGCGCAGCGCCTTGAC
>CAYHXK010000021.1:5910-15692 GCA_964360125.1 uncultured Sterolibacterium sp. | reverse complement strand
GCACCGACGACAGCATCGCTACGCCTTGCTCGGTAAAGGCATACGGCGCATAACGACGACCGCCGCGCCCCGGCTGAGGTCACGGATTGTGACCTCAAGCCGAGCACTCCTCATTGGAAAGCTGGAACATGAATGAAGTGCAGGGAATGCGGTCTCCGGCACGGGGACTGAGACGGTCAACATAGGGGGTACTCCACAACAACTGCATGATCGAGGAACGCAGCACGAACTCTGCACCCCAATGACGACCACGGCTAGCGTAGCCTCGAATTGCATGGGCATACCCCTTACGCGCGCCACTCCGCAAGGCTACAATGGCTGCGTATCCGGTCGGGAGAAGACTGCCAATTCCGTCTCCACCGCCCTCCGGTATTTTCAGGAGAACAACATGACCACCGTAGCCATAGACCTTCCCGACGAGGCTTTCTCGGCGCTAAAGCGTCCGCCTCCCGAGTTCGGTCGCCGCCTGCGGCTTGCGGCGGCAATCCACTGGTATGCGCGCGGCGAAATGTCGATGGAGAAGGCCGCATTGATCGCCGGCCTGGATCGCGCGGACTTCCTGGCCGCGCTCGCGGCCGAGCAGGTCGAGGTCTTCGAGGTGGATATGGAGAGCCTCCAGCGGGAACTGGCGCGTGGCTGAACTTGCGGTTGTCAATTTGTCGCCGCTGATCTTCCTCGCCAAGGCCAGCTTGATCGACCTTTTGCGTTTGCTCTCGCCGCAGGTGATGGTTCGACCCGGTTGCGCAGGAGATCGGGCGCTTGCTCTGGTTGGCGAATAGTGCCGCGCCATGCGCAGCGTCATTGAGATCGAATGCCCGCCCGAACTGCTGATCGGCTTACATACCAACGCCGAGCGGATACGGTGACGGTCTGAGTCTCGCCGCAGGTTTTTTTGCGCAAGCTTGGCCTATGATTTCGCCATGGCGTAGAACCAGTCTACGAAAACAGTTACACGCCCCGATTGTTCCGATATGACCATCCGCCTTCATTCGCACGCAAAGGAAGGACTCGACATGAAACTGAGCTACGACGCGAAAGCCAACATCGCCTATATGCGATTTCACGAAAAGCGCGGAACGGTCGCCACGCTGAAAATCGGCGATGAAGTCAACATAGACATCGCGGCGGACGGCACGATCTACGGGGTCGAACTCCTGAACGCCAACGAGCAACTTGCGGATGACCACGGACGATTGATCGTCGAAACCGGAGGCAAGCGCCAGGAAATCGCTATTGCAGCGTAAAACAAAGCCGAGAGATCGAGGATGCCATGATCTTCAACGAGGAAGGCTCACTCGGTACTCGGTAAGTCAGGTGCATGCATGGAGATGCCCGGCTGCTCGCTTTGTACTGGATGGAGCCTGTCGTGCTGGCAAGCAATCACGGCTTTTCACCGATAGAACTGAACACGATCCGTCAATTGCTGCGCGACAATCGCAGCCAGATATTGGAGGCATGGGAAGAACACTGCGGCCACCATCGTTGAACCTCGCATCGCCGAGCTGCGCGTCACCGAGTCCGAAATCACCGCTTACCTCGTCGACGGCCGTACCGTGAGCGTGCCGCTGGCCTGGTCGTGGCGGCTGTCCGAGGCCACAACCGCCCAGCGCAATCATTGGGAGTTGATTGGCGATGGCGCCCGCGTTCATTGGCCGGAGATCGATGAGGACATCAGCATTGAAGGCATGTTGCACGGTATGCCCGCACCGCGGCCGGTAGCTGTCTTGTGAGGGAAATCGTGGTCTGTCCCTGAATATCTAGGGATACTCCACAACAATCGCATAATGAAAAATCGTAGCGCGAAGAGTACATCCCGGCAGGACGTGTTTCTTTGTGGCTTGCCAGCGGCATTTGATTTCAGGTAATGTGGTTACCCCTTTAACATTGGGAGGACGCCATGGCAACGAAAAAGCGCAGCGCACAGGTAACTCGCGATGCCAATCGCGATTCCTTCGACAGTCGGGACATGATCTATGCGCCTGCGCTGGTCGAGCTGCCCTCCGCGCTTCACCCTCAGTGGGAATGGATCGTCCCGCTCAATCAAGGCCAGCAAGGCGCCTGTACCGGATTCGGGCTGGCGGCGGTCATCAACTACCAATTGGCCTGCCGCAATCGCAGGAAGCCGGGCAAGGACAAGGAGCGCGTCAGCGCGCGCATGTTGTTTCAGACGGCGAAGCGCTACGACCAGTGGGCCGGGGAAAGCTACGATTGGTCGAGTGCGCGCGGCGCCATGAAAGGCTGGTTCAAGACCGGGGCGTGTTCCGAGGCGCTGTGGCCAAACTTGCCTAAAAAAGGCACGGTGGATTACTTGACGAAGGAGCGGCAGATCGACGCACTGCGCTGCCCGCTCGGCGCCTACTATCGCGTTTCAATTCGCCGCTCGGACGTGCATGCCGCCCTGGTCGAGACCGGAGCGGTGTACGCGGTTGGCGATACCCATGACGGCTGGGACAAGGCCTACGGCGCACCGGCCATACCCTACAAGGAAGGGGATTGCGGCGGCGGCGGGCATGCCTTCGCCATCGTCGGGTATACGCCGGAAGGTTTTCTGGTCCAGAACTCCTGGGGCGACACCTGGGGCGGTTTCAAGGACGAAACCGGGAAAACCCGCTGCGGCGTGGCGCTCTGGAAATACGCCGACTTCGACCTGAACATCTGGGACTTGTGGGTCGCACGCCTGGCCTTGCCGGTTGACTCGCTTGCCGCGCTTGCCGGGATCGGCTACCGCGCCAATGCCACGGGAGGACGGCAGAAGGCTTCCGGACCGCCTGCTCACGAAATACGCGGTCACTACCTGCACATTGACGACGGCCAATTCGATCCCAAGGGGGACTATCCGAGTCATGCGGAAGATATCGACGAAATCCTCGATACCCTCATCAACGGCGCCAACGGAAAACGCCCGCAGCACATCCTGCTGTTTGCCCACGGCGGATTGAACTCGGTCGATGGTTCGGCCATCCGGGTCAATAGCTGGCGGAAAGTGTTCCAATCCAACGGCATTGCGGAACTGCATTTCATCTGGGAAACCGGCTTGATGGAGGAGCTGCGCGATGTCCTGCTCGGCAAGGAGAGCTTCGTCAAGGAACGTGTGGCGGGGATCTCCGACTGGTGGGACGATTGGGTGGAAAAAGCCAGCCAGCTGCTCGGCTACCCGCTTTGGCAGGAAATGCGGACGGATGCGGAAATCGCCTTCGACCAGCCGTCCGCTGCCGGCAGATACTTCATCGCCAAACTTGTCACCGCACTGGCCAAGGCCAAGAGTGCGCCCAAGGTGCATCTCGTCTGCCATAGCGCGGGATCGATCTGGATGGGGCACCTGCTCGACGCGTGGAAGGCGGCCAAGGGCAAGCCCATAGACAACCTGATCTTCTTCGCGCCGGCCTGCACGGTGGACTTCTTCTTCGAGAGGTACGCCCCGCATCTCAAAAACAAATTGATCAAATCCAGCTACCTGTTCCAGCTCGACAACGAAACAGAGCGCGACGACAACGTAGCGCTGATCTACCGCAAATCGCTGCTTTACCTGGTCTCGCGCTCATTTCAGCAAAAAGGCAAGGTTGTGCCCTTGCTGGGGATGGAGAGCCACTACAGCGATGTCGAGAAACAACTCGCTGCGATGGGCTTAAGCGGCCGGCTACCCAACTTTGTGACCAAACGCCACCCGAAAAAGACCGCTGCCGAATCCCACGGCGGGTTCGACAATGACAAGGTCACCATGAACGCCATGCTGGAATTGGTGCTTGGCGGCAAGCCGGCCAAGCCGTTCGAGGACCAGGACATGAAAGCTTATTGAGTCGTATCGTTTCATCGCGAGCAGGACGGGAGCAAACGCAAGATCAATCCCATCCTGCTGAAGGTACTGATCGTGCGCAACGACTCGCCGAGGAGGGGCGCTACGACGCACATGCCGTGGCGCCCCATGCAGGGCCGCCTTACAATGGCGACTGCCATCGCCCCGACCCCCCCATGTCTTCCTTCTTCCACTATTTCGCCCTCGCTGTCCCGCTTTACATCCTGGTGTTGATCGGCTTCGGCCTGGTCCGCTGGGGCGGCTGGTCCAAGTCGGTATCCGCTGCGCTGTCGCGCTTCGTCTTCAGCATCGCCTTGCCGGCGTTACTGTTTCACATGATGAGCGGCTTTTCAAAATTGCCGCCGGTCGATGCGCGTCTCCTGGTCGCCTTCTTCGGCGGCTGCCTGATCGTCTTCTTCCTCGGTCGCCTCGTTGCGCTGACCCTGTTCAAGCTCGACGGCGTTTCGCAGTCGGTGTTCGCACTGGGCGGCATTTTCTCCAACAATGTGCTGCTCGGCATCCCCTTGGCGAAGTCGATACTCGGCGATGCCGCGCTGCCCGCCGTGGCGCTGGTGCTGGTGTTCAATGCGCTGATCCTGTGGACGCTGGTCACGGTCTCGGTGGAATGGGCGCGCCATGGTTCTTTTTCCCCGTCCGGATTTGCCAGAACTGCGCGGAGCGTGCTCACCAATCCCATCGTCGCCGCGATTCTTGCGGGTGCGTTATTCGGCATGCTCGACCAGAATCTGCCCGCAATCGTCGAAGCGCCGCTGGCTCTGATGGCCCAGATCGCCGCGCCGCTGTCGCTGATCGTGGTCGGCATGGGGCTGGCTGAATACGGCATACGCGAGGGTTGGCGGCAAAGCGTGGCGATCAGCGTGCTTAAACTGGTGGCGCAACCGCTCGTCGTCTGGGGTCTGGCACGGGCGCTCGGGCTGCAGCCGCTGGAAACACAGGTCGCAGTGCTGCTGTCGTCGCTGGCTGTGGGAGTGAATGTTTATCTGATGTCCCGGCACTTCAAGACGCTGGAAAGCCCGGTTGCCGCCAGCATCGTGCTGACCACCGCGCTGTCCGCGCTGACTACCCCATTGGCTTTAAGCCTGATCGGCGCCTGAAGGAAAAACACAGCCTCCCCTAAGAAGCGGCAGAGGCCACATAACAATGGATTTGAAGGGAAATCGCCCCTCAGTTCAAATTGTTGTCGCCGCGGGTCAGTAATGTAGAATCGACGGCGTCCATTGCCGTAACCGACCTTTGCCGACTGAATGATAGAGCAACCCCTTCCCGATCTCGATGCCTGGGTACAGTTCTACACCCAGGCCGAATTGCCGGTACTGCGCCATACCCAAAGCTCTCTGGAAAAGTTGCGCGCGGAGGCCGAAACGGTTAACGGCCGCGTGCTGTCATCGGTGATACTCCAGGATCCGTTGATGACGTTGCGGGTACTGTCCTATCTCGAAAGGCATCGGCCCAAGAAACAGCGCACCGACATCACCACCATCAGCCGGGCGCTGATGATGCTCGGCATCGATCCGTTTTTCCAGAACTTCGAGAATCTTCCACTCATCGAGGATCAACTTCAGTCACACCCCAAGGCGCGTCTCGGGCTGCTCAAGACGATCCATCGTGCGCGCAGGGCTGCCCAGTGGGCGCAGGAATGGGCGGTGCTGCGCCATGATCTGGATGTCGACGAAATCATTGTCGCCACCTTGTTGCACGATATCGCCGAGATACTGATGTGGTGTTTTGCGCCGGGTTTGCCGCTACGCGTCATTGAGTTGCAACAGCAGGACAGAAGCCTGCGCAGTGTCATTGCCCAGCAAGATGTATATGGTATTCGTTTGCACGACCTGCAACTGGCCCTGGTGAACGCCTGGGGTTTGCCGAAGCTCCTGACGATGCTGATGGAACACACCTGGCCTCTGCAAGAGGGCGAGGAGCCGGTGAATGCGCCGTCGTCAAAGAACTATCCGCGCATCAAGAATGTCGCCCTGGCTGTCGATCTGGCGCGTCACTCCGCCCAAGGATGGGATGATCCGGCGTTGCCTGACGATTTCAAGGCCATTGAGGAGTTGCTGCACATCAGCCATGAAGCGCTGATGAACAAGCTCGGCCTGGGTGAGGATGGCAGGCCGCCGGCGACAAGCGCCCCGGATCAACCGCAATAGCGAAGATTTAACAGATCCAGCAGCAGGGCCGGTTGTTGATAGGCGACGAAGATGGTCGCCAATATCAGCGCTGCCAGCGCCGCAGCAACCCACCATCCTGCATTTTTCATCTCCGTCTCCACGCTCCGCCACAGGTTAGTATATCCCGCCGACGTCGCCGCGTTGAGTGCTGTCGCAGATGGATCTGTTTGATTAACCGCCGGGCGCTTGCTATATTGAATCAGCTTCAAGCAAACCAGGGTTTGCCATGGATATCCAGAGCATCGCACTCAACGCCGCCCGTATCGCCCCTCCGCGCCAGGGCGGCAACGCCGCCATCGACGTCGATCCCGCAGCGGAAGCCTTGCGACGCTCCCAGGTCATTCTCGAACAGCGGCGCGAAAGTACCCAGGTGCAAATCTCCGTCTTGGGTCGGGTCAAGTCGGCGCTTGCCGACGTCCAGAGCGCCGGCAAGGCCCTGGCGGAGCCGCCAAAGGCCGCAACGGTAGACCAGGTGAAAAAGTCCTTGCAAGACTTCGTTGCCGCCTACAATAACGCCCGCAGCACCCTGGCCGTGGATATTCGCGTCCGTCAGGCGGGCATCGACCTGAACCGCGTTGCCGCGGCGGGCAGCAATCCTTTGGAACTGGGCAAAATCGGCGTGACCGCCAACCAGGACCGCTCCTTGAAGCTCGATGTCCGAACGCTGGAAAAAGCCTTCCAGGAAAACCCGCAGGGGGTTCTTGGGACTCTGGCTACCTTCGGTCGCCAGGCCGAGGGGGCCGCCGCGCCCCATATCGAAAACAGCGGCAATACCATCAATGCGCTCAGCACTCGTGCCCGCGACCTAGCCGCCCAGCAAAACGCCCAGCAAGCCCGCAGCGAAGCATCGCGGAACGAAGTCCAGCAACGCGCCAATCAGATCAATCAGGCATTTACCATCCGGGGTATCGCCAGCTATCAGCGTACTTTCTCGCTCTAAGACGCTGCTGCTGAGCACAGGTCTGGACTGACTCCAACCGGAATCAGGCGGCGCGCTTTTCCAGATCTTCCCAGCGCAGCAGCATCTGCTCAAGTTCCGCATGGATCGCCGTGATTCTCGCCTGCAAGCGCTTGGCTTCCTCCGGAGCATCCCGGTACAGCGCGGCGTCGGCGAGACGTGCAGTGATGCCCGCCTGCTCCGCCTCCAATGCGGCGATCCGCTCCGGCAGGGTTGCCAGTTCCTGCGTTTCACGGTAACTCAGCTTGACTCGCTGATCCCGGCGCGCACTGCCCACCGCCGCGCTCGATGCGTTGCTTGGCGGGCTTCCTGCTGCAGCGGCGCGCGGCGCCCTGGCCTTGGCCGCCAGCCAATCCTCATAGCCGCCGGCATATTCCCGCCAATGCCCGCCGCCTTCGGCGACGATGCTTTGCGTCACCACATTGTCGAGGAAACGCCGGTCGTGGCTCACCAGGAACAAGGTGCCGGCATACTCCTGCAGCAAGGATTCGAGCAATTCCAGCGTCTCGATATCCAGGTCGTTGGTCGGCTCGTCGAGCACCAGAACATTCGCGGGGCGCGCAAACAAACGCGCCAGCAGCAAACGGTTGCGCTCGCCGCCGGAGAGCGATTTCACCGGCGAACGCGCCCGCTCCGGCGCAAACAGGAAGTCGCCGAGATAACTGATGACATGCTTGCGCTGACCGCCGATTTCGACGTAATCCGAACCTGGGCTGATGACATCGGCCAGCGCCGCCTCTTCGTCGAGTACGCTGCGGAACTGGTCGAAATACGCCACCTCCAGCTTGGTGCCGAGACGCACGCTGCCCGAGTCGGGCGCCAGCTCGCCGAGGATGAGTTTCAACAGCGTGGTCTTGCCCGCGCCATTGGGACCGATCAGGCCGATCTTGTCGCCGCGCAGGATGCGGCTGGTGAAATCGCGCACCACCCAGCGTTCGCCATAGCGCTTGGAGACGCCTTCGAGTTCGGCCACCAGCTTGCCCGATTGCTCGCCACGCGCCACGCGCAGCTCGACACTGCCCAGCCGATCGCGCCGCGCCGCGCGTTCGCGGCGCAAGGCCTCGAGACGCAACACCCGCCCTTCGTTGCGGGTACGACGCGCTTCCACGCCCTTGCGGATCCACACTTCTTCCTGCGCCAGAAACTTGTCGAACTTGGCGCTCTGCTGCGCCTCGGCGGCCAAATCCGCGCTCTTGCGCTCTTGATAGGCGACAAACGAACCCGGATAGCTGGTCAGCCGACCGCGATCCAGTTCGACCACGCGGGTCGCTACCGAATCGAGAAAACTGCGGTCATGGGTGATGACCAGCACGCCGCCGCGAAAATCCCGGATCAATTGCTCCAGCCAGAGTATCCCGTCGAGATCGAGGTGGTTGGTCGGCTCGTCGAGCAACAGCAAATCCGGTTCGGCCGCCAAGGCCTGGGCCAGCGCTACGCGCTTGATGCCGCCGCCGGACAGCGTGGCGATCTTGGCTTCTCCATCGAGCCCGAGCCGGGTGATGGCCTGTTCGACACGCGTGTGCAAACGCCAGCCGTCGGCATGGTCGAGTTGTCCCTGCAATTCCTGCAAGGCATGCAGGTGCGCGGGAGACGGGTCAAGCGCCACCGCATGCGCCGCCTCATGATAGGCCAGCAGCATCTGGCTGGCTTCTCCGAGAGCGGCAGCGATGGTTTCATAAATACTGCGTTCGGGAGCGAAGCTGGGTTCCTGCGGAACATAGGTCAGTCGCGCTCCCGGCTGCCGCCAGACGATCCCGTCATCGAGGCCGGCAAGTCCTGCCAGCGCCCGCAACAGGGAGGTTTTCCCGCTGCCGTTACGTCCGATCAAGGCAATCCGCTCGCCTGCGTCGATCTGCAAAGCGGTGTGATCGAGCAGGGCCACATGGCCGAAAGCCAGGCAGGCATTTTCCAGGGTCAATAGGGGCATGTCATTTTCCGCTCATTGTCCGGTAAGGCGTTTGAGGTCGGCGATGATCTCTGTGGAGTGCCGGGAGGTATCAATTTTCAAGTAGGTCTTGGCTAGGCGTCCCTGCGGATCGATCAGAAATGTGTAACGCCGCGCCACCTTGAGCAACAGCCAATCCGACAAAGCGCCATAGGCGTCCGCCACGCTTCCAGCGCGATCTGCCAGGAGCGGGAACTGCAGATTGTATTTTTTGGCAAAAGCCGCGTGCGAAAGGCTATCGTCCACGCTGACGCCGACAATCCGGGCGCCCAACGCCGTCAACTCCGCCATGTCATCGCGAAACTGGCATGCTTCCTCGGTGCAACCCGGCGTGTCATCCTTGGGATAGAAATACAGCACCACCCACTTGCCGCGCAGATCCGCCAGATGCAGGACTTTCCCGCGCTGGTCTGGCAGGGAGAATGCAGGCGCTGCACTGCCGATCGCCGGTATCGGGGCGGCCTGTGCGGATCCCACGAATGGCAGTGCGTTGAGCATCAATACCAACAGCTTACGCAGGAAACTCATTGAAAATTCCTTTCAGATCAATTTCGGGGTGGCAGAAGCAGCGGCGAACCACAAAATTCCGCCAGGCTGTCTCCTTGATACGCTATCCAGCAGGGGCGGCAAGCGCACGCCCCAAGAATGCCCCGCAAGTGTCTGGGTGCAGCAACAAAGGGCCAGCGATGGATCGAGGAATTATACGCCTGCGCTCAGATCGGGCTAAAATACGCGCCCATCTCCCCGTAGCACAATGGATAGTGCACATGCCTCCTAAGCGTGGGATACAGGTTCGATTCCTGTCGGGGGGACTTATTCCGGTTCGCATTGAAAGCAATTACCGCTTTGTTCGATCACCCTCTGGAAATCAGCGAAACCTCCGGCGTGCGCAACCTG
>CAYHXK010000021.1:0-5810 GCA_964360125.1 uncultured Sterolibacterium sp. | reverse complement strand
CGCTTTGTTCGATCACCCTCTGGAAATCAGCGAAACCTCCGGCGTGCGCAACCTGCACTTCGGCTCGGAGTGGATACAGGGATCGATGCGCATCCGCCGGCCTTTCTCCCTGGAACTGGCCTACACCCGGGAGATGATGGCCTGCCTGCTGCTGCGTCCGGAGCAGGGTTGGCCGCGCCGGGCGTTATTGATCGGGCTGGGCGCGGGCTCGCTGGCTAAGTTCATCTATCGCCACCTGCCGGAAACCCGCATCACTGCAGTCGAAATAGATGCGCGTATCGCGCCGCTGGCGCAACAATATTTCCGCTTGCCCGATGATCAGCAACGCCTGAAAGTGGTGATTGCCGACGGAGCCGACTACGTCTTGCAGAACTCCGGACGATATGACGCCATATTCGTCGATGGTTTCGGTCCGGATGCCCGCGCTGGACAACTGGATACCGCGGAATTCTATGCCGCCTGCCGCGCACGCCTTTCAGCGCAAGGCCTGCTGGTGTGCAACCTGCTCAGCCACAGCCGCGGCTTCGCCGCCAGTTCCAGGCGTATCGAAAAGGCCTTTGACCACAGGACAATCGTCTTTCCTTCGCTGGACAGCGGCAATGCGATTGCCTTCGGCGCAAGCGGCGAGTCAGTCGATGTCACCCTGGAGGAAATGCGCGTGCAGGGCATGGCGCTGAAGCTGCTGACGGGGCTGGACCTGCGTCCGACCATCACCCGCCTGCAACTGGTCCAGTCCTTGCCGGGAGGGCGCTTGCTGCTATAGCTATTTGATGCGTGTCAGGTGCGGACGGCCGGAAGGGGCGGGGTTCACGGGCTCTTCCTCTTGGTGAGCCGGCGCAGCGGTGAGGTCTTCTGCATCGCCCTCGCGAGTTGCGATTTCAAAAGCCATCCCCTGGCCGTTTTCGCGGGCATAAATGGCGGCCACATTGTCCATAGGTATCGACAGGGCTTGAGCTACGCCATTGAAGCGCGCCGAAAAAGTGATGAACTCGTTTCCCATCACCAACTGATGTGTCGCCTCCGGACCAAGATTGAGCACGATCTGGCCGTCCTTGACATGCTCGCGCGGCACCCGGGTACGGGCATCGACGATCACCGCCAGGTATGGCGTGTACCCCTGATCGACGCACCACTCCCGAATGGCGCGCAACAGGTACGGTTTGGTGGAAGGAATCTGTGCCATGTCCATGTCCGGCGGCCCACTGGCCATACAGTCAGCGGCGAGCCTAGCGACGCATGATTTTCTCGGATGGAGTCAAGGCATCGATGAAGCCCTGCCGGCTGAAAATCCGTTCGGCATACTTCATGAGCGGCGCGGCAGCCTTGCCCAGCTCGATTCCGTAATGATCCAGGCGCCACAACAAGGGCGCGATAGCGACGTCGAGCATGGAAAACTCGTCGCCCAACATGTGTTTCTGCTTGACGAAGATCGGCGCCAGCTCGGTCAGACGGTCGCGCACATGGATGCGCGACTTCTCGGCCGATTTGAGGTTCTTCTCCAGCACATCGATGTAACTGAACAGCTCGTGTTCCATGGTGAATAAAAGCTGGCGCGCCCGCGCCCGCATGATCGGATCGGGCGGCATCAGTTGCGGATGCGGAAAGCGCTCGTCGATGTACTCGTTGATGATGTTGGATTCGTAGAGAACGAGGTCGCGATCGACAAGCACAGGAACGCGGTTATAGGGATTAATGACCGCGATGTCCTCCGGTTTGTTGAAGAGATCGACATCGATCACCTGGAAGTCCATCTGCTTCTCGTACAAAACGATTCGGCAGCGATGGCTAAACGGGCACGTGGTGCCCGAGTACAGGTTCATCATGGTACTGGTACCCCAAGAATAGTCGGCATCGCGCACCACGCGGCGTACCGCGGATGCACTGTGTTCTCGATGCCCCATATGCAACATTGCGCAGTTCGACTAGATAAAGTTAGTGAATGTCTTTCCAGTACTCACGCTTGAGCGCGTAAGCAAAGACGAGCAACACGCCCAGGGCGAGCAGAACGAACACGCCCAGTTTCTTGCGCGTCCCGGCCATCGGCTCGGCTATGTACTGCAGATAGCCTACCAGATCGGCAACCAGGGCGTCGTATTCCGCCGGCTTCAGGGTGCCCGGCTTGGCCAGGCTGAGCTTGTGTCCTTCGCCCAGCACCTGCTGGCCTTGCAGTTCCCACAGCACGTGCGGCATGCCGACATTCTCGAAGACCAGGTTATTCCAGCCCGACGGACGCTTATCGTCGCGGTAGAAACCGCGCAGATAGGTGTACAACCAGTCGGAACCGGAACCGAATTCGGAAGCGCGGGCACGGGCAATCACCGTCAGGTCGGGAGGGGCGACGCCGAACCAGGCCTTGGCTTCGGCTGGCTGCATGGCGATCTTCATGAGATCGCCCACCTTGTCCGAGGAGAAAATCAGATTTTCCCGTATCTGCGCTTCGCTCAGGCCGATGTCGCGCAGGCGGTTATAGCGCATGTACGAAGCCGAGTGGCAATTCTGGCAGTAATTGACGAACACCTTGGCGCCGTGTTGCAGGGCGGCCATGTCGCCCGCCTTGTTCGGCGCTCTGTCAAGGCGCAGTTCGGCGCCGCTGGCGAAGACCAGCAGCGGTGCAAAAAGCACGAGGAATAGCAGCTTCTTCATTGATCGGTCACCCTTTCCGGCTCGGGCTGGCACTTGTCCAGTTGGCTATAAACCGGCATCAACAGGAAAAACCCGAAATAAAGCACCGTGCATATCTGCGCCACCAGGGTGCGCATCGGGGTAGGCGCCAGCATGCCGAGATAGCCCAGAATGAAGAAACTGACGACAAAGATCGCCACGGCGCTCTTGAAGATCGGCCCTTTGTAGCGGATCGACTTCACCGGGCTGCGATCCAGCCAGGGAAGGAACAGCAGGATGACGACGCCGGCGCCCATCGCCACCACGCCCCAGAACTTGGCGTCGATCCAGAAGAAGTTCACCGTCACCGCGCGCAGCATCGAGTAGTACGGGGTGAAATACCATACCGGTGCGATATGCTGCGGCGTCACCAGCGGATTGGCGGGGAAGAAATTGTTGTATTCGAGGAAATAACCGCCGAACTCCGGCATGAAAAACATGATCACCGAAAACACCATCAGGAATACCACGGCGCCGACGATATCCTTCACCGTGTAATAGGGATGGAACGGAATGCCGTCCAGCGGAATGCCGTTGGCGTCCTTTTTCTTCTTGATTTCGATGCCGTCCGGGTTGTTCGAGCCGACCTCATGCAGCGCCAGGATGTGCGCGGCGACCAGCCCCAGCAAAACCAGCGGCACGGCGATGACATGGAAGGCGAAAAAGCGGTTGAGCGTGGCATCGCCGACGACGAAATCGCCGCGCAGCCACAGCGACAAATCCGGGCCGATGAGGGGAATCGCCGAAAACAGGTTGACGATCACCTGGGCGCCCCAGTAGGACATCTGTCCCCACGGCAGCAGGTAGCCGAAGAAGGCTTCGGCCATCAGCGCCAGGAAGATGAACATGCCGAACAGCCAGATCAATTCGCGCGGCTTGCGGTAGGAACCGTAGAGCAGGCCGCGAAACATGTGCAGGTACACCACCAGGAAGAAGGCCGAGGCGCCGGTCGAGTGCATGTAGCGGATCAACCAGCCCCACGGCACGTCGCGCATGATGTACTCGACGCTGGCAAAAGCCACCGGCACGCCGGAGGCGTTGAGCGAGGCATCCGGCTTGTAGTGCATCGTCAGTAAAATGCCGGTAACGATCTGCAACACCAGCACCAGCATCGCCAGCGAGCCGAAGAAATACCAGAAGTTGAAGTTCTTCGGCGCGTAGTATTCGGAAAGATGCGCCTTCCAGTTCGAGGTGAGCGGGAAACGCGCATCGACCCAATCGAGCAGGGCAGTCATTTTTACGTTCATCGATCAGGCCTCCTTGCCGTCCTGACCGATGCCAATCACGATCTTGGTATCGCTCAAGTACTTGTACGCCGGGACTTCGAGGTTGTCGGGCGCAGGCATGCCTTTATATACCCGGCCGGCGAGATCGAAGGTCGAGCCGTGGCAAGGACACAAAAAACCGCCCGGCCAGTCGGGATCGACGCCGCTTTCGGCGCCGGTCTTGAATTTATCGGTGGGCGAACAGCCCAGATGAGTACAGATGCCTATCACCACCATGTACTCGGGCTTGATCGAACGCGTCTCGTTCTGGCAGTATTCGGGTTGCATTTGCTTGTCTGACTTCGGGTCGCTGACCTTGTCGTCGGTTTTCTTCAGCGACGCCAGCATTTCCTTGGTGCGGTTGATGATCCATACCGGCTTGCCGCGCCATTCGACGGTCATCATCTCGCCGGCGGCGAGCTTGCCGAAGTCCACCTCGACCGGAGCGCCGGCCGACTTGGCGCGTTCCGACGGCAACATGCTGGCCACGAACGGCACCGCCGCAACGATCCCCACTGCGCCGCCCACCGTTGCGGTGGCCATGATCAGGCGCCGTCGCCCGCAATCCACTTTGTCATCACAACCCATGATCCATCCCTGAATGTGAAAATCCCAAACCCTAAACCGCCCGGATTATACAGGAAACTCCGCAACGATTACAGGCTCTATCGATGTTTACTGGGACGAACTCTCCGCAAAACGCTCTACGGCGCCTTCTGCGCAAAGTCGGTCGATCTCTTCCGGCGCATAGCCGAGGTTTACCAGCACGCTTTGGGTATGTTCGCCCAGGCGCGGCCCCAGCCATTCGGTACTGCCCGGCGTCTCCGAGAGCTTGGGGACTATGCCGGGTATTTTGAACGCCTTGCCGTCCGGCAGTTGGGCGGTCTCCAGCATGGCGCGGGCGAGATACTGGGGATCGCCGAACATGTCCGCCACCGAATACAGGGGGCTGGCGGGTACCTGCGCCCGCGCCAGCACCTCCAGGACATGAACGGCGTCGTGGCTGAAAACCCAGGCATCGATCACGGCGTACAGTTCATCGGCACGCTGATCGCGGCCGGCATTGCTGGCCAGTTGCGCGTCCTCGGCCAGGTCGGCGCGTCCTATAGCCTGCATGCAGCGCTTGAAGATGGCATCGCCGTTGGCGCCGACAATCAGGTGCTTGCCGTCGCGCGTGGTATGCGTCGAAGAGGGAGTTATGCCGGGCATGACATTGCCGCTGCGCTCGCGCACGAAACCAAGCACATCGAATTCCGGCACCAGGCTCTCCATCATGGCGAAGACCGCTTCATACAACGCGACATCCACCACCTGCCCCTTGCCGCCATTGACTTCTCGATGGCGCAGCGCCATCAGTCCGCCTATCGCGGCCCACAGGGCGGCAATCGAGTCGCCGATGGAGATGCCGGTACGCACCGGCGGCCGGTCCTGAAAACCGGTGGTATACCGCAACCCGCCCATAGCCTCGCCCACCGCGCCGAAGCCGGGTTGGTCTTTGTAAGGCCCGGTCTGGCCGAAGCCGGACAGGCGCACCATCACCAGACCTGGATTCTCGGCGGAGAGCGCCTCCCAGCCCAGTCCCAGTTTCTCCAGCACGCCGGGGCGGAAATTCTCCACCACCATATCCGCTCCGCGCGCCAGTTGGCGGACGATGGCGGCGCCTTGCGGATGTTTCAGATTGACCGCCACCGATTGCTTGTTGCGCGCCTGCACATACCACCACAGCGAGGTGCCCTGATACAGCTTGCGCCAGCTGCGCAGCGGGTCGCCCGCGCCCGGCGCCTCGATCTTGATGACCTCGGCGCCGAATTCGGCCAGGATGCGGGTGCAAAACGGGCCGGCGATCAGCGTGCCGAGTTCCAGTACCTTGATGCCTTGCAGCGG
>CAYHXK010000020.1:0-15772 GCA_964360125.1 uncultured Sterolibacterium sp. | reverse complement strand
CCACATGCAATAGTAAATCGGATTCAGCAGTATCTTCCAAAGTCGCATGGAAAGCCGCGACGAGCGCATGCGGCAAGTCACGGATGAATCCGACGGTATCCGAGATGACTATCTGCCCGATCTCGGGGATAAAGAAACGGCGTGAAGTTGTGTCGAGAGTGGCGAATAGCTTATTCGCGGCATAGCCGCGGGCCTTGGTCAGGGCGTTGAACAATGTCGTTTTGCCGGCATTGGTGTATCCGACCAGCGACACTGACAGCAAGTCCCCCCGGGTTCTTGCCCGGCGCCTCACGGCACGCTGGCGTTGCAGCAGTTTGAGTCGTTCCTTGAGAAAGGCGACGCGCTTGCCCAGCAAGCGCCGGTCAGTCTCAAGCTGGGTTTCGCCAGGGCCGCGCAAACCGATACCGCCCTTCTGCCGCTCAAGGTGCGTCCAGCCTCGCACCAGACGGGTAGACAGATGCTGAAGTTGCGCCAATTCGACTTGCAGTTTTCCTTCGTGGCTTTTGGCGCGTTGGGCAAATATGTCGAGGATCAGCGCACTGCGGTCAACGACGCGACATTCCAGTGCCTTTTCAAGGTTACGCTGCTGACCTGCAGTGAGTTCGTGGTTGAATATGACGATCTCGGCTGCATGCAAGCGGAGATGCGAGGCAATTTCCGCAACCTTGCCTTTGCCGGCATAAGTGGCAGCGTCTGGCGCCTGCCGCTTGCCACCTATTACCACCAGCGCTTGTGCGCCGGCACTGTCGGAGAGTAATTCGAATTCGGCAAGGCGCTCGGTATAACCGCCCTCGCCGAAATCCAATTGCACCAGGACAGCCCTTGGAGGGGCATCACTGTTAATCTGTCGCTCAAACATAGGGATGTAACTTGGGGGCGGCTGTTGACTTGGCGTCAAAGACCGCAGCGAAAACTGTCAATCGCTGTCTTCGTCCAAGGTAATGCTGACCGGCCGGCCCGGTACGATAGTCGAGATGGCATGCTTGTAGACCATCTGAGTCAAGGTGTTCTTGAGCAATACCACATACTGGTCGAATGACTCGATCTGGCCTTGCAGCTTGATGCCATTGACCAAGTAGATCGAAACCGGAACATGCTCCTTGCGTAGCGCGTTAAGAAACGGGTCTTGTAAGAATTGCCCTTTATTGCTCATGGTACGGCCCTCACCTCTGGTTTAAGTTCGCACTGTAAAACATTTTTCGGCGCCCTGCCAGCGGCAATCGCGGCAAGCGGCAGAAAATATCGATTCAATGACACATTGTAACTATCGTCTTCAATTGCTCTTATCGCCAAAGGGATTTGGCGCACTTTTGAACTGGACGCGCAGTGGGGTGCCTTGCAGCTTGAATCCCTCCATGAATGTCCGCTCCAAATAGCGTTTGTAGGAATCAGGTACGTGCTCCAAAGCATTGCCGTGAATGACAATCAGCGGCGGGTTACGGCCTCCCTGGTGGGCATAGCGCAGCTTGGGACGAAAGATGCCGTGACGTGGCGGCGCCTGCTTGGCCACCGCCGCAATCAAGGCACGCGTCAGCTTGGGAGTCGACAGCTTGGCCATGGCTGCGGCCCAGGCCTTGTCAACCGAGGCGAGAACGCCCGCGATACCATCGCCCTTCAAGGCGGAAATGTAATGCACGCGGGCAAAGCCGAGAAAATTGAGTTTGCGTTCGATATTCATCTTGACGATCTCGCGGCGATAGTCGTCGACCGCATCCCACTTGTTTACCGCCACCACTAGCGCGCGGCCGGCTTCGATGGCAAAACCGGCGATGTGCGCATCCTGGTCCGAAATATCCTGGCTGGCGTCCACCATCAGCACTACCACGTTGCACTGCTCGATCGCCTGCAGGGTCTTGATGACGGAAAATTTTTCGACCGCCTCGAACACCTTGCCGCGTCGCCGCAAGCCGGCCGTATCAATTAAGGTGTAGTCGCGGCCGTTGCGGGAAAAAGGCACTTCGATGGCATCTCGCGTCGTGCCTGGCATGTCAAAAGCAATAACCCGCTCCTCGCCAAGCAGAGTATTGATGAATGTACTCTTGCCGACGTTGGGACGACCGGCTACTGCCACGCGCGGGCCGGCGCCTTCTTCCTGAACTTCCTGCTCCTCGGGAAACGACGCCAGTGCTTCATCCACCAATTCGCGCACACCTTCGCCATGTGCGGCGGAAATAACCAGGGGCATGCCACAGCCAAGTTCGTGGAATTCAGCCGCCACCACCGGCCGATTCATCCCCTCGCCCTTGTTGACCACCAGCAGCAGCGGCCGGCCCGTCTTGCGCAGGCGATCCGCGATGGCCTGGTCCTGCGACGTCAGTCCTGCCCGACAATCGACGACAAACAGCAGTACATCTGCTTCGGCGATGGCGGCCTCGGCCTGGCGCGCCATCTCATGCATGATGCCGTCCTTGGCCGAAGGCTCGAAGCCGCCGGTGTCGACCACCAGGTAGGGTTTGTCGCCGAGGCGGCCGTGTCCATAGTGGCGGTCGCGCGTCAAGCCGGGCAGATCGGCCACCAGAGCATCACGTGTTTTGGTGAGCCGATTGAAAAGTGTCGATTTTCCGACGTTGGGGCGGCCGACGATAACCAAAGTTGGGTTCATGTTGCGTTTTCAGGTCTTTCAGTGATCAGTGCGAAATCGCCAGATTCGATCTGACGGCGAAACTGAGTCTCGAAAAATCGAACCGCATGCGGTTCTGTCTCAACCACGATATTCGTCTCAATTCGAGGTCAAGGCATAAATGCCGCCATTTCGCGTCTGTACCAGCAGCCCGTCCTTGACGCGCTGCGGATCGGCGGACACTGCGCTGCCATCGCCGGCAAAGCGCGCGGCGAAGCTGCCGTCGGCGCGGCGCAGCAGATGCACAATCCCTTGATAGTCGGCCACGGCAAGATAGCTGCCCAACGGGCCACCGAACACCAAAGGCCGTGACAGGCCGCGCTTGAGCAATTTGTCCTGCTTCCATAAGCTGGAGCCATTGTTTCGATCGAAGGCCTGCAGGACACCTTTATCGTCGCTGACATAGACGCTCTTGGCGTCCATATCAAGACCCGTGCTACTGGATATATCCCGCGCCCACAGCTGATTGCCGCTGTTCATGTCGAAGCAGGCAACGCGTCCCTGGTAAGCCACGGCGCATACTTCGCGCCCCTCGATGACCGGCAGACTGGTGATGTCGACGACGCGCTCGAGTTCGGTGGAACCCTTGGGCAGTGCCACGGCGCCCTCCCACAGCGCCGCCCCGTTGAGCGTACTCACAGCCACCAGCTTGCCGCCGGAAAATCCGGCCAGCAAGGCATTGCCGGCCAGCACCAGGCCTGCATGGCTGCGCAGCGACAACGCAGGCGTACTGCGCTGGTAGACCCAACGCCGCTTGCCGTCCGAGGAATCAAAGCCGAAAATGCGCGAATCGCCGCTGCGAACCGCCACCAAACCGTCACCAACGGCCGGCGCCGCCAGGACTTCCGAGCTGACTCGTGACTTCCAGGACGGATTGCCGGTCGCCGCATCGAAGGCCAGCACTTCGCCCTTGGGCGTTCCCACCACGACCAGTTTGCCGTCGCTGCCGACGCCGCCTGAGAGGGCCTGGCCCGCGCCGACCCGCCACACCTGACGGCCATCGTCGAAACGCGCCAGCGAACCGTCGTGCGCCGCCGCATAAATGCTGTTTCCGACCACCGCCGGCGTAAACACGTATTCCCCGCTACCGCCAATATTGGCCTGCCAGGCACTGCGCAATTCGACCGTCGGCGTGAATGACACCAGTTCTGCAGGTTTGAGCTTGGGATCGCCGCTGGCAAACGGGTTGAGCTTGTCAAATGTCGAGCAGCCGCTCAACACAGTAGCCAATGCGACCAGAGAACCTACCCGGATAAAGCACTTCATGGCTTCTTGCTTCCGAGCGATTCCAGCTTGACCTGGAGCAAGTCGCGGTATTGCCCACGACGTTGGTCGCTGCCGGAGGATTTCTGAGCTTCGTCGAATTTTGCCAGGGCGGCCTGGTAGGCGGCCCTGGCCTCTTCCTGCTTCCCCTGGACGGCGAAAATGTCGCCCCTAAGCTCGGCATAGCGCGGCGCAAATGCTGAGGCTGGTTCATTGGCAAGCTGCTTGAGCGCCTCGTCATAAGCTTTTTCCTCGAGCAGCACGGCAGCCAGGCGCAAAAGCGCCAAATCGCGCAACTCGTTGCCGCGAGCGTTCTCTGCCGCCCAGCCGAGATGCAGTTTGGCGGTTTTCGAATCACCAGCCTCAAGTTGCAACTTGGATGAAAGCAGTGCCGCCATCCCGGCATAGGAAGTGCCGGAAAACTTGTCTATCAATTCGCTGGTAGCCTCACGCGCTTTCCGAGCATCATGCTCGGCAGCCGCCCGTTCGACGGCGGCATATATGACTGAAGCCTGACCGGCTTGGTTGCGCTGCCACCAATTCCAGCCCTGCCAGCCAACCACGCTGACCGAGACTGCCAAGACCAGAACCGTAACCAGATTGCCGTACTGTTTCCACCAGGTCTTCAACTCGTCAAGTTGTTCCTGTTCCTCAAGATCATATACCGCCATCTTCGTCTTCCCATTCAAAAAGCAGTTCACCGAGCGACTCGGCGAGTTGGTCGAATGTCACGCGGCGTTGTTCCACCGCCTGACGCAAAGGCTTCAGCGTAATCTCGGCGGAGGCCGCCTCCTCGTCGCCAATGATCGCGGCGATCGCCGCGCCCGAAGAATCGGCACGCTTCATTTGCGACTTGAAGCTGCCGCCGCCGCAATGCAGTTGCACCGTATAGCCATTATCGCGCATTCCCTCTGCAACCCTGAAGGCAAAGCGCTGCGCCTGCTCCCCTTGATGCACGACATAGACATCCGGGGTAGGACCGATTACCTTGCCGCCATGCTCGCGCCACAGCATCAGCAACCGCTCGATACCCATGCCGAAGCCGCAGGCGGGCTGCGGCTTGCCGCCGAGTTGGTCGAACAAGCCGTCGTAGCGACCGCCGGCACACACGGTTCCCTGCGCACCGAGTCTATCCGTCACCCATTCGAATACCGTGAGATTGTAATAATCCAGGCCGCGCACCAATCGTGGGTTGATCCGATAGGGAATGCCGGCATCCTTTAGCAGCGCTTGCACGCCTGCAAAATGTTTGAGCGAATCCGCACCGAGAAAATCGATCAGTTTCGGCGCCCCCTCACAGATAACCTTCATCTCCGGATTTTTACTATCGAGGATGCGCAACGGGTTGCTATGTAGCCGACGCAGAGCATCGGCGTCTAGCAAAGCCGTGTGGCTTTCGAAGTAGCCGACCAAGGCGTTGCGGTGCTGCAGCCGCTCCTCGCTTTGTCCGAGCGAGTTTATTTCCAGGCGGATATCCTCGAGGCCGAGATCGTCCCACAGTCGCTGGCACATCAGGATCAGCTCCGCATCGATGTCCGGTCCGCTGAAACCGAGCGCCTCGACGCCGATCTGGTGAAATTGGCGGGTGCGACCTTTTTGCGGCCTTTCATGGCGGAACATCGGCCCCTGATACCACAGCCGCTTGGGACCGTCATACAGCAGATTGTGCTGCAGCACCGCGCGCACGCAACCGGCCGTGCCCTCCGGACGCAACGTCAGATGATCCCCGTTGAGGCGATCTTCAAAAGAGTACATCTCCTTCTCGACAATGTCGGTGACAGCGCCGATGGCGCGGGTGAATAACGCCGTCTGTTCCACCAGCGGCATGCGTATCGGTCGATAGCCGTAACCGCGCAACCAGTCACGCACGGTGTCCTCGAAATCCTCCCACAGTTCCGCTTCGTCGGGCAGGATGTCGTTCATCCCGCGTATGGCTTGCATGACTTGACTCATAAATCGATTTTTACTCAGACGAGACGCTGCGGGTACTTGCGTGCTACATAGTCGTCGATGATGGCGCGGAACTCGCCTGCGATATTCTTACCCTTCAGTGTTACCGTGCGCTCTCCATCGACATACACAGGTGCCACAGGGGTTTCTCCGGTACCGGGAAGGCTGATGCCGATGCTGGCATGCTTGCTTTCACCGGGACCGTTGACCACGCAACCCATCACCGCCAGGGTCATGTTTTCGACGCCGATACGTTGCAGCCGCCAGGCCGGCATCTGCTCTCGCACGTAGGCCTGGATATCTTGCGCGAGTTCCTGAAACACCGTGCTGGTGGTTCGGCCGCAGCCGGGACAGGCGGCCACCAGTGGAGTGAAAGCACGCAAGCCCATGGTCTGCAGGATTTCCTGGGCGACGATCACTTCGCGCGTTCTGTCGCCGTTCGGTTCCGGCGTCAATGACACGCGTATGGTATCGCCGATGCCTTCCTGCAACACGACGGCCAAGGCTGCCGTGGATGCGACGATGCCCTTGGAACCCATGCCCGCTTCGGTCAGGCCTAGATGCAACGGATAGTCGCAGCGCAAGGCCAGATCGCGATAAATGCAGATCAGGTCCTGAACACCGGAAACCTTGCAGGAAAGCACGATCTTGTCGCCGGCCAAACCGGCTTCCTCGGCCTTGCTGGCGCTCTCCAGGGCGGAAGCCACCATCGCCTCGCGCATGATGGCGGTAGCATCTTTCGGTTCTGCGCGCAGGGCGTTCTCGTCCATGATGCGGGCCAGCAGCGATGGGTCGAGGCTGCCCCAATTTACGCCGATACGCAACGGCTTGTCATGACGGCAGGCAATCTCTATCAGGCGCAGAAATTGTTCGTCGCGAGATTTACCCTTGCCGACGTTGCCGGGATTAATGCGCAGCTTGTCGAGTGTCGCCGCACATTCCGGCACCTCCTCCAAGAGCTTATGTCCGTTGAAATGAAAATCGCCGACCAGCGGCACGTCCAGATTCATCTTCAGCAAGCGTTCGCGAATCTTCGGTACCGCCGCTGCGGCTTCACGCGTATTCACCGTGATGCGGACAATCTCGGATCCGGCACGGAAAAGTTGCGCCACTTGCATGGCAGTGGCGAAATCATCCACGGTGTCCGTGTTGGTCATCGACTGTACTGCGATGGGCGCTAGACCGCCTATGGCTACCCCGCCGACCATGACCCGGCGCGAGCGTCTTCGCGGCTGGGCCGCTTCGCTAGATAGCTGGTCCGCAGCGTTCATTCGACGGTTAGCCGCGCCACTTCGACCTTGGTGTGCGGACGCAAATCGATCTGTTGATCTTCGAACTGCAACTGGACATGCGAAGCATTTCCGATCACCAGTTCGAAAGGCGGCTTGCCATTCACCACCTGACGCGTGCCTGGCTCATTGATCTGGGCAAAAATCACCCGCTTGGTGGCATCCCTGACCTCAACCCAGGATTTATCATCGAAGACGAAAATCAATTGCCGCGCATCCGGGCCGAGCGGTTGAGTTTTCGCTGGCGCCGGCTGACCCGGCTCGGAGGACGTGGCTGCCGGCTGCTCGACCTGCGTCTGGGGCGGGTGCACTAACGGCACTGCGGCAACATTTTTCGCCCCGGATATCCTCGCCCCGCCTGGCCAGTCAAAATAGGTCGCGAGGGCGACTATGATTGTCAGCAAGGTCACCGCTAGCGCCAAATAAGGCAAGTAACTCCGCTGCTCCCCCGATTGAGGCAATGCCGCGCCGGTATATTGCGGCAAATGTATCACTGTGTCGGTCTGCGGCTTCTGCTGGTCAAGCATGGCCAGTATTGGTTGAACCTCCAACTGCAGTAATTTGGCATAACTACGGATAAAGCCACGCACGAAGGTGACGCCAGGCAGCTTGTCAAAATCGTCACGCTCGACCGTCTCAATCTGCCGCTGGCTGAACTTGATGGAACTAGCCACATCTGCAATCGAAAGTCCGAGTGCCTCGCGCGCTTCGCGCAAACGCCTTCCTGGCGAGTCGCCTGAGGGGATAGGCATCCCGAACAAATCGAACAGCCCGATTTCGGCAGAGGCGGGCTGCGGCTGTTCAGGCAATTCCTGCATTTCGTTCACTCGTACCGCCCCTGCAACAGCTTTGCTTGCTCGGGACTGCCGGGAAACTTGCGGCGCAACTGGGATGAATATCGCGCCTCGGCATCTTTATCGCCGATCTTACGTTCGATGCGCACTGCCAGCCATAGGGACTCCGGACTCGAATCCGCCTGTTTGTGCAGTTCGGCCAAATATTTCCGGGCTTCCTCGATGCGTCCCTGTCGAAATGCGATATCGGCAAGAAAGAAAATCGCACGATGATTGTTGGCGTCCAGCCGCAAAGCCTTGCTGAAATAGTCCTCTGCGGCCTTATCATCCTTGAGACGCAATGAGCAGATGCCGGCGTTGGCATAGGGCATGGCGGGAGTGGCATACAGCGGGCTCTTGATCGCCGATTGAAAATACTGCATTGAACGACGCTCGCGGCCGGTCTGGCAAAGAAACCAACCGAAACTATTGTTGATCTCAGGATCTCCTGGCGCCAAAGCCAGCGCTCGCTCAAAACTTTTTTCGGCGGCAATGTCTTCACGGAGTTGCATATACACTAATCCCATCAGACTGTGCGCTGGAGCATAGTCCGCATCCGCGGAGAGTGCTGCACGGGACTCTTCCAGCGCCACACCCATGTTGCCTAGCTGCATATAAAGAGAACCCAACTCAGTATGCACTTTGGCGCGCTGGCGGGTATCGCTGGTAGCGGTCTGCTGCGAGACCGGTCGTTCGGCGGATAAATCGGTATCTTTATAGACGCTGGAACAGCCGCCAAGCAACGCGGAATAAATCAGTGCAACAAGTATCGTGACGCGACTCATGAGGCAATCTCCGCAATCGGGACCGACTTGATAATGCGGCTGGTTGGACCGGTGCGTATGGTTCGGGCTGTGCGATCCTGCACTTGACCGGCAAGCTGACCACAGGCTGCATCTATGTCATCGCCGCGGGTCTTGCGCGTGGTGGTAATTATGCCGGAAGTCATCAGAATCTCTGCAAATCGCCGAACTCGCTCGGAACTTGAACGGCGGAAACCGGATTGCTGGAAAGGGTTGAAGGGGATCAAATTGAACTTGCAAGGCACATCACGTACCAGTTTCAACAATTCGTGCGCATCGCCATCGTGGTCATTGACGCCATCCAGCATCACATACTCGAATGTGACGAAATCACGTGGAGCGGACACCAAGTAGCGACGGCAGGCTGCCATCAGCTCGGCGAGGGGGTATTTCCGGTTGATCGGCACCAGGCGGTCGCGCAATGCGTCGTTGGGAGCGTGCAGCGAGACAGCCAGCGCCACCGGACAGTCCTCGCGGAGCCGGTCCATCGCCGGAACGATGCCCGAAGTCGATAGAGTCACACGGCGGCGCGAAAGGCCGTAGGCATTGTCGTCGAGCATCAGGCGCAGCGCACGCAAAACATTTTCGTAGTTGGCGAGCGGCTCGCCCATGCCCATCATCACCACATTGCTGATGACCCGCTCACCGCGCGGATCCCGTCCCAGCGTCTGATTCACTTGCCACAACTGGCCGATGATTTCCGCCGCTGTCAGATTACGGTTAAACCCTTGTTTACCGGTGGAACAGAAGGCGCAGTCGAGAGCACAACCGGCCTGGGTCGATACGCACAGGGTACCGCGATCATCCTCGGGAATGAATACCGTCTCAATCGCATTGTCTTTGCCGACTCCGAATAGAAACTTGCGCGTCCCGTCTGTGGAAGAGCTGTCGCCCACCAGCCGTGGCGGCTCAACGCAAGCCTCCGTCGCCAGCTTTGCCCGCAGGCTCTTGGCGACGTCGGTCATGCGCTCGAAATCACCCTCGCCGAAATGATGCAGCCAGCGCAACACCTGCTTGGCTCGAAACGGCTTCTCGCCCATGCGGGCAAAAAACTCGTTCAGGCCGGCGGCATCAAGGTCGAGGAGGTTGATTGTCATTAACGGGAATAAATGTTCAGTGCCGGGAAATAGTAAGCGATTTCGCCGGCGGCTGTCTCCGGTGCATCCGAGCCATGCACCGCATTGGCGTCGATGCTGTCTGCAAAATCGGCGCGGATCGTGCCTTTATCGGCCTTTTTAGGATCGGTGGCTCCCATAAGTTCACGGTTCTTGGCGATAGCGTTCTCGCCCTCGAGCACTTGCACCATCACCGGTCCGGAGATCATGAACTCGACCAGGTCCTTGAAGAAAGGACGCTCGCGGTGCACTGCATAGAAGCCTTCCGCCTCTCGACGCGACAAATGCATCATGCGGGAGGCGATAATCCTCAGGCCGTTGGTTTCAAAGCGGGAATAAATTTTTCCGATCACGTTTTTTGCAACGGCATCGGGTTTTATGATGGAAAGTGTGCGTTCAACAGCCATCCGGCTTCTCCAAAGGAAAAAGCATTATTTTATCGCATTAATCAGTCATGCCTAAGCTAATTTCGGCACATTATTGCCAACCGCAACCTGGCAGGAATTATCCTCTATAGCTTGATTGTGGCTGCCATTGCCAGGGACGCTCCCACACTCCCGAAACGCCTTTGAATTTCCTATCCTTTATTCTTTGCTGCTAGAATTCATTTAGTAAACCCATGGGACATGCCTAATCAACGCGCTTCAGAGCAGTCAATCCGATGCTCGTCCGCTTGGAGATGTCATGGACGCCAACGCTGATTCTTTTGACTGGAGGTCATGAATGAAAACCATTTTCCATCATGCGATTGTCTTTCTCACGGCGCTCTTGGCGCCCTTTCTCGCCGTCATTCCACTTGCGCACGCTGACACCTATCCGTCCAAAGTGATCTCGCTGGTCGTGCCGTTCGCTGCCGGGGGTCCCACCGATACGGTCGCGCGAGTGATCGCGCAGGCGATGGGCAACGATCTGAAGCAACAGGTAATCGTCGAGAACGTGGCGGGTGCCGGCGGCACCGTTGCCGCCGCACGGGTCGCGCGCGCGGCGCCGGACGGCTACACGCTCTTCATCCATCATATCGGCCACTCCACGGCGCCGTCGCTATATCGCAAGCTTTCATTCAATACCATTGACGACTTCGAGCCGATCGGCCTGGTGACGGACGTACCGATGACGCTGATTGCCCGCAAGGATTTTCCCGCCAAGGATCTCAAGGAACTGATCGCCTATGTCAAGGCCAACAAGGACAAGGTCACCCTGGCCAATGCCGGTCTCGGCGCCGCTTCGCACTTGTGCGGCATGCTGTTCATGACGGCAATCCAGACGGACCTGACCACCATTCCCTACAAGGGCACGGGTCCTGCGATGAACGATCTCCTCGGCGGACAGGTCGACTTCATGTGCGACCAGACCACCAATACCACTGGCCAGATCAAGGGCGGCAAGGTCAAGGCGTACGGCGTCACCTCAACAGCCCGCATCCCGTCCTTGCCGGATGTTCCCACCATGCATGAAGCCGGACTGGCCAACTTCGAGGTCGTGGTATGGCACGGCATATATGCCCCGAAAGGCACGCCCAAGCCCGTCGTCGAGATGCTCAACAAAGCGCTCAAGACGGCGCTGCAGGATACCAACGTACGCCAGAGATTCGCCGAACTCGGCACCGAGCCTGTCGCCGACAACCGCGCAACGCCCGAAGCCCTGCGCTCGCACCTCAAGGCCGAGATTGCCAAATGGGGGCCGATCATCAAGAAGGCTGGGGTATACGCAGACTGATTTCGCAGACTGACCTCTCCTTGAGTTCGGCGATGAAGTCACTGATTCGCAGTCCCAGGGAGTTCTGGGCCGGCATCGTCTACGCCACGATCGGCATAGCAGCTATCGTCATCGGCCAGAATTACGCTATGGGAACCGGTATGAAAATGGGCCCGGCGTATTTCCCGACGATTCTCGGTGCGCTGCTTGCGCTGGTCGGCGCGATCTCCATGGTCCGGTCGCTACTGGTTGCCGGCCGGCCGGTCGATCCATTCGCCCTCAGGGCAATGACGACGATACTCGTGGCGATAGTTCTGTTCGCGGTCCTGGTGCGCGGAGCGGGCCTGGTGGTGGCGATCTTCGTGATGGTGATGGTCAGTTCCCGGGCGAGCATACGCTTTAACTGGTCACATTCGATTGCACTCGCCGGTGGACTCGCCGCGTTCTGTGCGCTGGTGTTCGTCAAGGGCCTGGGTATTCCGCTGCCCTTGCTCGGCGCCTGGTTCGGCGGATAGGGTAGGACGCCCATGGAGCTCTTCGAACATCTCGCCCTGGGATTCTCCGCGGCCTTGACCGCCACCAATCTGCTGTATTGCCTGGCCGGGGTTTTCCTCGGCACCTTGATCGGGGTGTTGCCGGGTCTGGGGCCTACGGCCACCATCGCCATGCTGCTGCCCATGACCTTCACGTTTCCGCCGGTGACCGCGTTGATCATGTTGTCGGGAATTTACTACGGCTCGCAGTATGGCGGTTCCACCACTTCCATTCTGATCAACTTGCCCGGCGAGGCGGCTTCGGTGGTCACCACGCTCGACGGTCACCAGATGGCGCTCAAAGGCCGCGCCGGTGTGGCGCTGACCACGGCCGCCATCGGGTCGTTTTTCGCCGGCACGGTGGCGACCTTCCTGTTGGCGGTGTTCGCCCCGCCGCTCGCCGAGTTTGCACTGAAGTTCGGCGCCGCCGACTATTTTTCGCTGATGGTGCTCGGTCTGATCGCCTCGGTGGTGCTGGCGCACGGCTCGCTGCTCCAGGCCGTCGGCATGGTCTTGCTCGGCCTGCTGCTCGGCCTGATCGGCAGCGACGTCAACTCCGGCATCACCCGCTACACCTTCGATACGCCGGCCCTGTACGACGGCATCGGCTTCGTGGTGGTGGCGATGGGCATGTTCGGCATCGGCGAAATCATCCGCAATCTCGAACATGAAGCCTCCCGTTCCATGGTCGCCAACAAGCTTTCCACGCTGATGCCGACCCGAGAGGACTGGAAGCGCATGGTTGCACCGATCCTGCGCGGAACCGTGCTCGGCTCGGCGGTGGGCATACTGCCCGGCAGCGGCTCCGTCATGGGCTCTTTCGCCGCCTACGCGCTGGAAAAGAAAGTCTCCAAGCATGCTGCGGAGTTGGGCAGCGGCGCCATCGAGGGCGTGGCCGCGCCGGAAGCGGCCAACAACGCCGGCGCCCAGACTTCCTTTATCCCGATGCTGACCCTGGGGATTCCGTCCAATCCGGTCATGGCCCTGATGATCGGCGCCATGATCATCCATGGAATCCAGCCCGGTCCAATGGTCATGACCGAACAACCGGCGCTGTTCTGGGGCGTGATTGCTTCCATGTGGATCGGCAATCTTTTCCTCGTCATCCTCAACTTGCCGATGATCGGACTGTGGGTACGCATCGTCATGGTGCCCTACCACTTGCTGTTTCCGGCGATCCTGGTGTTCTGCGCGATCGGCGTGTTCAGCCTCAACAACACCGAATTCGATATCTACCTGATGGTGCTGTTCGGGCTGCTCGGCTATATCTTCGCCAAGCTCGACTGCGAACCGGCGCCGATGCTGCTTGGATTCATCCTCGGCCCGATGATGGAAGAATATCTGCGCCGTGCCCTGTTGATTTCGCGTGGCGACCCCTCGATTTTCATAACACGCCCCATCAGCGCCACCATGCTGGTGCTTGCCCTGATCGCGCTAATATCGGTGCTGGTGCCAAGCATCAGCAAGAAACGCGAGGAAGCCTTTCAGGAAGAATGAGAGGGCCGGGTTGATTGCGATCCGATTACCTCATCCATCTCCAGGAAAGGCTCGCTAAGTATTTGCATATTTGCCCGACTCAAGATGCACCTTGTCACGACGTCGGCTTAAGCGCCAATCGCCAAACTCGATCGAAGGATGACGGTCCGGCCCGGCATCGAGCAATTGACGTAGAGCTTCAATCAAACGGGCTTCACTGGGAATCCTTGCTCCATGCCGCGACAGCAGAAAACGCAATAGATTTCGCCCGCGCGGTTCAGTCAGTTTAGCCAGGATAGCTGTGGAAACAGGAAAGCTGGGTGAAGCTCCCGCCAGATCTAGCAATGCCAAATCGTCGAGCAGTGCCAAAGCCTCGGCAAAACGCTCGGATGCGGCGGAGAGATTTTCCTCTACCGCAGGAAAACGTGAGCGCAACACCGGAAGAACCTCATGGCGCAGAAAATTTCTGGAAAATCCAGTATCCGCATTGCTCTCATCCTCCACCCAGGATAGCCCATGCCTGAGCAGGTAATCCTCCGTTTTTTTACGCGCCACTCCAAGCAAGGGCCGTATCAGCCGCAACCCCGGCCTCACATTGCGGGTTTCCGGCATGGCTGCCGCCCCCGCCAACCCGGTGCCGCGAAGTAGGTTAAATATCAGGGTTTCGGCTTGATCGCCGCAATGCTGGCCTAACACGAGCCAGTCGCCGGTTAGTTCGCCAAACGCGGCATAGCGTTCTGCTCGTGCAGCTGCCTCGAGACCCTGTGGAGAGGCCCGCGGGACGTTTATTGGGATGACATTCAGGATAACGCCGATTGCATCGCAGAAACCTTGGCAAAACGATTGCCAGTCTGCGGCATTAGGACTGAGCTGGTGATTGATATGACAGGCGCCAAGCTTGAATTCGAAGTCGGACTGAAGCATATGCAGCGCATGCAGCAGTGCGGTTGAATCCCGGCCACCGGAAAATCCCACGACGAGAAGTTGGCCCGGTGACAAGTGGCGGCTCAAGCATGCCGCCACCTGTTTTCGCAGGGGGTCAGGCGACTCGTTGTTCCTTGAACTTGCCATAGCCCATCAGTCGATCGAAACGACGCTCAATCAACTCCGCCGGGGACAAGTCGGACACCTGCCGCAGCGCATCCTGCAGGGCCTTCTTAAGTGAAGCAGCCGTGGCGCGTGGATCGCGATGCGCTCCGCCAAGCGGTTCGTTAACGACGCGGTCGATCAGCCCGAGCGTCTTCAGTCTGGCCGCGGTAATGCCCATCGTCTCCGCTGCTTCATTAGCCTTCTCCGCACTCTTCCAGAGTATCGAGGCACAGCCTTCCGGTGAAATTACCGAGTAGGTCGAATACTGCAACATCAACACCGCATCGCCGACTGCGATCGCCAGTGCCCCTCCAGATCCGCCCTCGCCGATAATAGTGCAGATCAGCGGCACTTTGAGTTCCGCCATAACCAGCAGGTTGCGGCCGATAGCTTCGGATTGACCACGTTCCTCCGCGTCGATACCCGGATAAGCACCAGGCGTATCGACGAAAGTCAGCACCGGGATGGTAAACTTTTCCGCCAATTTCATCAGCCGCAATGCTTTCCGATAACCTTCCGGGCGCGGCATGCCGAAGTTGCGCAGGATTTTTTCCTTGGTGTCGCGACCCTTCTGGTGGCCGATCACCATCACAGACTGCCCATTGAAGCGTGCCAAACCACCGACAATAGCATTGTCATCTGCAAAAGCACGGTCGCCGTGCAGCTCTTCGAAATCGGTGAGCATGTTCTCGACATAATCCAGCGTATAGGGGCGTTGCGGGTGGCGCGCCACCTGGGCGATCTGCCAAGAGGACAATTTGGCATAGATCTCCTTGGTCAGGCTTTGGCTCTTGCTTTCGAGACGGCCGATTTCTTCCGAAATATCTACTGCCGAGTCATCCTGAGCAAAGCGCAAGGCTTCGATCTTGGCATCCAGTTCGGCGATCGGCTGTTCAAAATCGAGAAAAGTAGTCTTCATAGAATGAGGAGCTGCGCTGAAACCGAAGCCATCATTTTACAGGATTAGCGGGAAATACCGACAGTGTGACTGGGTTCGATTTCCCAAACTCAGAAACGCCAAAGCCCTCTTTCGAGGGCATTGGTTTGGTGTGGGAGTCTGGCGCTGACCTACTTTCTCACCCGTAATGGGCAATATCATTGGCGCG
>CAYHXK010000019.1:0-15819 GCA_964360125.1 uncultured Sterolibacterium sp. | reverse complement strand
GGGGAGAGCTTTTACTAAGAAGAACCGCAGGATTGGTTACATTGCCGACACAACGAAATGTAAATGCGACGGGCAGCAATTGGCCGACAACCGCGGTTCGGAGCCAACGGCCAATTTCCGGCGAGTGTTCGGTATCGGCGGTTTATCCCCAAACCTGGGTGATCAATTCGTCCAGGGCGTCCATGATGCGGCTACCTTCGGGGCTCAGGGATTCTACAAATTCGCCCAGTTGCTCGGTGGGAACCGAGACAATTTCCAGCGGATGCAGGACTACTTGAACATTCTCGATTTTGAAGGAAGGGTTGAATCGTGGGTTACTTACTTTTCCAAGTGCTGATTTTCGTACCAATGGCGCAACCACGCGGCGACGGAAGCTGTCATATAGAGATGACTGGACAAGCACTACATAAGGAATATCGTCCCGATGCTTACCAGTATTCCGATGAACATCGAATTGAGTCATGGCGCCGGGTCAAAGGGAAGAATACTCATCAGCGAACGAGCCATGCTTGGCGTTGAATTCATTCCACATGGAAATGGTCGATTCAAGAGTCCTGGCCTTGGCAATGCGCTGCCGACGTTCGTGCTCGACATAGTCGGCAAGTAGCGACTCGACCACCCCAGAGAGGTTATCGGTCAGCCCACGCACTTGAACCACCAAGTCTTCATTCAGAGTCAGATTTACCGGGCGTTTCCGCGCTTCACTGTTGTATGTCGCCTTCATCGCAGACCTCCGATGCGCATTATATGCGCATCTCCGTGGAAATTCCAGAAAGAGTTGATGACATGCGCCAATGGCCAGTTACTACATGACTCCGGACGGTTTGTGGCGCACGATTATTGGCCCCGGCCATGCCCGCTTATGGCCGCTGGGAGAGTCGGCTTTGCCAGCTAATGATGGGCGCTTTCGTTGCTGTGCCGCCCAACGCCAAATCAATTACGAAAATCGGATACCCCAAATTTCTTGATGATCTCCGCCAGCGCCTCATTGGCGGGATTGGCCTGGATGGCGTCGTTCCAGGTCTTCTTCGCCTCCTCGCGGCGGCCCACGACCCACAGCACTTCGCCTAGATGCGCGGCGATCTCCGGGTCGGGATGCAGGGACAACGCCTTGACCAGGATATCGATCGCGCCGCCTTGGTCGCCGCTACGATACAGCAGCCAACCCTTGCTATCGAGGATGAAGGGATCGTCGGGCGCCAATTCGAGCGCCCTGTCGATCAGACGTCCCGCCTCTTCCAGGCGTACGCCGCGATCGGCCAAGGAATAGCCCAATGCGTTATGGGCGTGGGCGTGGTCGGGCTTGAGTTGTATCAGCTTATGCAGATTGCGTTCCAACACTTCCTGCTTGCCGAGTTTCTCGGCCAACAAAGCCGTCTCGTAGAGCAACTCGGGCTGCTCGGGCTGCGTGGCGAGCCGGCTGTCAAGCAATGCATAAGCCTCGCCGGTACGGCCGGCATCACGCAGCAATTGCGCCTCGGCAATCAGCAGCGTGGGCGCGAAGCCGGGATTTTCGGTTGCGGCATGCTGCAGCAGCCGGCGTCCCTGGTCCAACCCTCCCTGTCGCGTCAACAACGCGGCGGCGCGCACCTGCGCAGGAAGGTACTGCTCACCCGATGTCACTGCGCCATACCATTGCAAGGCCTCGGACGGCCGCTTGCTGCTTTCCGCGATTTGACCGAGATAAAAACGCAGCGGATTGGCATCGCCGTAACCAAGTTCAAGCAAGCGCTTGAAATGTTTCTCTGCCGGGACGAGGTCGTTGAGTTGCAGTGACAACAAGGCCACGGAATAGAGGACCTCGGTATTGTCGGGATATCCTGCGAGCAGGTTGGCAAATTCACGGCGCGCCTCTGCATAGCGTTTTTCGCTGATCAGCGTGCGCGCATAGGCAGTCCGCACTTCCCGCGCCAGGGGATGGACAGCGAGGAAGCCGCGCAAAGTCTCCAAAGCCACTGTGCTGCTGGCGCGCTGCTGCATCTGTGCCTTGAACAATACCGCCCTCTCCCACTCCGGACGCAGCTGCAGAGCACGCTCGATTGCAGCCAGGGCACGGACGTCTTCCCTGGCATTGACGGCAGCCTGGGCGCGGGCAAAATGCGCTTCGGCGACGCCATCGTAGGGCGCCGTCAGCTGCTCGATCAGGCGCAACACCACCGCCTTGTCGGGGTAGCGTGCCAGCAAGCGGCCTAAGCGCAATAGGCTATCGCTCAGCTTGTCTGGAGCCACGGCCGCCTGCGTGCCCCCGCTTTCAAGTTTCAGCAGCTTGGCCAGATGCGCCATGGCCTCATCCGGACGTTGCGCGCCCAGCAACAGTCCGGCCAGCATATGCTGGCTTTGTGCAGACTCGGGATCAATCTCTACCCAGATGCGTGCCGCCTCCAGAGCCATATCGGGCTGGCGGGCATACAAGGCGATTTCCGCGGCGCGCTTGGCGATGCGCGGATCCCTGGTGGACTTGGCGAGATCCAGGTAAGTGCCGGCTGCCAGGGAAGCATTGCCGCGAGGGCCGGCGATTTCGGCCAGCAGCAATCGATACAGGAGTTTCGGCGTCAGTTCCAGCTTGGGCAGATTGGCGCTGTCATCGCTCTCGGGTTCATGCGGCGAAACGGCGGATGCCTGGGGCTGAACCCGACTTTCCGACTGGATGCCGGCTTTGTCTGGGGATTCCTGCAGGGCGTTGCTTTCTCCAGCGACGCGGGGACCAGGCTTGTCCCTGGACTCTTGGGAGCCGCCTGCTTCAATGCCGGGTGTCACGGCATTGAAATTGCCCCAAGGCACTTGGGCACATGCGGAAAGGCCCAGCAGCATGCAGAGCAGGCCAAGGGAAGAAAGACTTCGTAGTGAAAAATTCATGGGATTACAGACAGCCTTATCCGGGCTCGAATAGAATGCTAGATGATGCAATGTTAGCAGTTTTAGGCGCTTCCCGAAGCGGTGGTAACGATCGCCCGATGTGCTCGCCTGCAAACACCCGCCCCTCGTTCCCCCGTTAGTACGCCCCATGCCTGAACTGCCCGAAGTCGAAGTCACGCGCCGCGGCATTGCCCCTGTCCTGATCGGCAGCCGCGTCAGCGGCGGCGTCACGCGCACCGCGCGGCTGCGCTACCCGCTGGCGCCGGAACTGCCGCGCCTGCTGACGGGGCAAACGCTGCGCGAGGTGGGACGGCGCGGAAAATATCTGCTGCTGGATTTCGCCGCCGGCACGCTGCTGATTCACCTCGGCATGTCGGGCAGCCTGCGCCTGCTGCCGCGCGGCACGCCGCCGCAAAAGCACGATCACCTCGACCTGGAGTTCGGCGATCGCCTGCTGCGTCTGCGCGATCCGCGCCGCTTTGGCGCAGTCCTGTGGCTCGCCCCGAACCATGCGATAAACCTGCACCCGCTGCTGGCGACGCTGGGGATCGAACCCTTGTCGGATGAATTTACGGCGCGCTGGTTGTTCGCGGCGACCCGCGGCAGAAATGTGCCGATCAAACAGTTGCTGATGGACAGCCACCTGGTCGTCGGCATCGGCAATATTTACGCCTCGGAAAGCCTGTTCCGCGCCGGCATCGATCCGCGCACGGCGGCGGGAAAAATCGCGCTGAAGCGTTTCGAGCGCCTGGCGCCGGCGATCCGCGCCACGCTGGAAGCGGCCATCGCCGCCGGCGGCAGCAGCCTGCGCGACTTTATCCGCTCCGACGGCAGTTCCGGTTATTTCCAGCAGCAATATTTCGTCTATGGCCGCGCCGCGGAGCCTTGCCGCAACTGCGGCAGCAAGATACGCAGTCTGCGCCAGGGACAGCGCGCCACGTTCTTCTGCCCGCGCTGCCAACGCCGCTAAGCAGGAATCTATTTCGCCGTCAGCCTGAGGTACTTGGCCATCAACTGGTCTTTGTCCTCGACGTGATCCGGATCCCCCGGGATGCAATCCACCGGGCACACTTCGCGGCATTGCGGGGTATCGAAATGTCCGACGCACTCGGTGCACTTGTCCGGATCGATGACATAGATTTCGTCGCCCTGGGATATGGCATTGTTGGGGCATTCCGGTTCGCACACATCGCAATTGATGCATTCGTCGGTAATTATGAGGGCCATTCAGCTTTCCTTATCAAACTTGGGAATTCAGTTTTTCCGCCAGCCGCCGAACCACCAGGGGCTGCACGAACTTTTCGACATTGCCGCCCAGAATGGCGATCTCCCGCACCATGGTGGCGGAAATGAACATGTACTGCTCGCCGGGTGTCAGGAAAACGGTTTCGACATCCGGGTAGAGATTGCGATTCATCCCGGCCATCTGGAACTCGTATTCGAAATCGGAGACGGCGCGCAGGCCGCGCAGAATCACATGAGCGCCGTGCTGGCGCATGAAGTCCATCAGCAGGCAATCGAAACCGTACACTTCGACGTTGGAAAACTCAACGAGCACCCCGCGTGCAATATCGACGCGCTCATCCAGGGTAAAAAACGGCTGCTTGGTGCGGCTGTGGGCAACCCCGACAATGACCCGATCGAACAGCCTGGCAGCGCGCCGCACCAGATCCTCGTGGCCGCGCGTGAAAGGGTCGAAAGTACCGGGATAAACGGCAATACCGTTACTCATGCCTGCTCCAATAATTGATAGAACACCTGCCCGGCGTGACCCTGCCGCACGCTATGCCAACCCCCCAGCGCATCGACGGCGTGCTCGGCCTCGACATACAAACGTGCGCCGGGATTCGTCAATTGCGGCAACAGCGGCTCGATGCGTTCGATCCAGCCCTGGCGGTAAGGCGGGTCGAGAAAAACCAGATCATAACGCCGCGCGCTGGAAGCCGCGAATTTTACCGCATCCCTGCGGATCAACTCCAGATGCTCGCCGTCAAGGGCCCCAAGAGCTTGCGCATTCTGCCGCAACGCCGCGTAAACGCCTTGATCCTGCTCAACCAGCGTAACCATTGCGGCGCCGCGCGAGGCCGCCTCGAAACCCAGCACCCCGCTGCCGGCAAACAGATCCAGACAGGACCAGCCGCTCAGATCCTGCCCCAGCCAGTTGAACAGGGTGACGCGCACGCGGTCCGGCGTCGGCCGCAGACCCTCGGCGGAGTCGGCGACCTTGACCAGGCGGCTGCGCCAAGCGCCGCCGGTGATGCGGATGCGGGACATTTAATCCCCGGCGACGATTATTGTAACCAGATGCTCCGTTCGCACCTGCCGGGCAAAGGCGTCACGCACCTGCCGCGCGGTAACAGATTCGATGCGGGCCGGGAAATCTTCGATATAGGTCAAGGGCAGGCCATAGAAGCCGATCAGGGAAAGGTAGCCGAGGATCTTGGCATTGCTGTCGAGGCGCAAGGACATGCCGTCGATGAGGTTTTGCTTGGCGGCTTTCAACTCAGGCTCGGTGGGTCCCTGCTGGAGAAAACCGGCGAGCGTCGTCTCCACCACCTGGAGCGCCTCGCCAGCCTGCGCGCGCTTGGTTTGCAAGCCGATCTGGAACGGTCCCTCCAGCTTGCGCGGGGCGAAATAACTATACACACTGTAGGCATAGCCGCGCTTTTCTCGCACTTCCTGCATCAGGCGCGAGACGAAACCTCCGCCACCGAGCACATAATTGCCGACCAACAAAGGGAAATAATCCGCATCGCCGCGCTTCACCGCGGGCATGCCGACATAAATATGGCTCTGCGACGCCGGATGAGGCAACTTGATGGTTTCGCGCTGGGGGAGGGTCACGGCGGGCAGTGGGGGTACGGACGATTCCTGGGGCAGGGCCTCGGTAAGGACTGCGGCGATTTGCTCGGCCTCGGCGCGCGTCGCATCGCCAATGATCGATACCACCGCGCGCCGCGCGCCGAAATGCCGGCGCCAGAAGTTCAGCAGATCGTCGCGCGTGATGCGGCCGACGCTCTCAACGCTGGCACTCACACCGTACGGATGGCCCGGATAGATTGCCGCGGCGAAGCGCTTGGCGGCGATGCTGTCGGGCCGGGTATCGGCCTCCTGGATGGCGGCGATGCTGCGCGCCTTTTCGCGCGCCAGTACGCTGTCGGGAAAGCTCGGTGCGGAAAGTTCGGCACGCATCAGGTCCAGCGCCGCATCGCGTTGCGGCTTGGCGGACAGGGTACGCAAGTGCAGGCTGGCGCGGTCCTCATCGGCCGAGCCGGACATCCGCGCACCGGCATCCACCAGTCTGGCGGCGATCTGCTCCTCGTCCAGGCTGACTTCGCCAAGGCGGGTTCCGGCATCCAGCAGGCCGTTGGTAAGACCCGCCAATCCCGATTTCCCGGGCGGATCAAAGGCGGCGCCGGCAGCGAAGTCGATTTGCACATCGAGCATCGGCAAGGCGCTGGTGGCGACAAAATAGACGCGCGCGCCGGAAGGCGCGGTCCAGTGTTGGATGTTGACGCCGGCATAACTGGCCGTGGCGCACAGGGCGCATAGGGCTAACAGGATTGCTTTCATTTTTTCAATATACACTCCCTGATTTTGATTCGATGATGGCCCGTGACACGCACGCTCAATGGCGCAATCCCACGGGCGTCGGCCGAGGTGCGGCTGCGGCGAGGGGTTGCGGATCGAGCACGGCGACAGTCAATGCAACATCCTGGAAATACTTTTTTGCCACCGCCTGCACTTCCTCGGCGGTGACGCTGCGTATCCTGTCGAGGATCTTGTCGATATTGCGCCAGCCGAAGCCGTTGATTTGCGCGCTGCCGATTTCCATCGCCTGCCCCATCATCGAATCGCGCTTGTAAATCTGGCTGGCGATGATCTGGGTCTTGACCCGGGACAATTCATCGTCGCCGACAAACTCGTCCTGAATGCGCTTGATCTCGGCGCGCAAGGCGGCTTCGAGATCGGCCAGCGTGCGACCCTCGGCCGGCTGCCCGTCGAGGACGAATTGCGCTTCGCCGCGCAGCATCGAGTCATAGCCGGCGCCCGCCGACTGGGCGACTTTTTGTCCGCGCACCAGGTGTTTCGACAACCGTGCGGCGGCATGCCCGTCCAGCAAGGCAGCCAGCATTTCCAGCGCATAAGGTTCTCGGTCATGCTCGATATCCTTGAGCTTGGGGACTTTCCATGCCATCTGCAGGTATGGCAGTTTGGCCGGGGCCTTGACGCTCAGGCGCTTGATGCCCAACTGCTCCGGCTCGACCAGCGGCCGGCGCTCGGGCAGGGCCTGGCGCTTGATGCCGCCGTAGGTTTTTTCCGCCAGCCGGAACAGCGCCTGATGATCCACGTCTCCCACCACCACTACGGTGGCATTGTTCGGCGCATACCACTGTTGGTACCAGTTGCGCGCATCGCGATAAGTCATGTTTTCGAGGTCGTTCATCCAGCCGACGATCGGCCGGCGATACGGGTGCGCCTGGAAGGCGACGGCGTTCATCCGTTCCTGCAGCAGCGCCTGCGGATTGTCGTCGGTGCGCATGCGCCGCTCCTCCATGACGACCTTGATCTCCTGGGCAAACTCCTTGGCGTCGAGCTTCAGGTGCGCCATGCGGTCGGCCTCCAGCGCCATCATCTCGGGCAGGGCGCGCTTCGGCACCTGCTCGAAGTAAGCCGTGTAATCGAGGCTGGTAAAAGCGTTGTCGCGCCCGCCGACTGCCGCCACGCGCTTGGAAAACTCGCCCGGCCCAATCTTCTTGGTGCCCTTGAACATCATGTGTTCGAGTACATGGGCGACGCCGGAAGCGCCAAAGACCACGTCGGTGGCGCCGGCGCGGTACCAGACCATATGCACCACGGTAGGCGCGCGGCGATCTTCCTTGACGATCACCCGCAGCCCGTTGGAGAGCGTTTTTTCGTATGGATTGGCGAAAGCGGCTGAGCTGAACGCGGCAAGCGCCAGCCAAAGAAGTCGAAACAGGTGGTTTCTGATCATGGGAGGAATGATAAAATTGTTGTTCCAATTGCGGCATCATAAAGGCTCGCCGCGCCAATGTCAGCTTACGACACATTTCCTCATGTTTAGTTTCCTCAAGAAAAACGACCCTGCCCATGACGTGGCAATTGGCACTGCCGCCAAGCCCGGCTGGACCGAGCGTCTAAAAACCGGATTGTCCCGCACGCGCGGCCAATTGTCCGGCCTGTTTCGCCGCGCCAGGATCGACGACGAATTGCTGGAGGAGCTCGAGTCAACCCTGTTGATGGCCGATGTCGGCGTGGAGGGCACCCAGTTTCTGCTCGATCAGTTGAAATCCCGGGTCAAGCGCGACAAGCTGGAAACGCCCGCCCAACTGCAAGCGACCCTGGCCGAATTGCTGGAGACGCTGCTGGCGCCGTTGCAAATGCCGCTCGTCATCAGCCATCACAAGCCCTTCGTCATCATGCTGGCCGGAGTCAATGGCGCCGGCAAGACCACTTCGATCGGCAAGCTGGCGCGGCTCTTCCAGGCCCAGGGCAAATCCGTGCTGCTGGCCGCGGGCGACACCTTCCGCGCCGCCGCCCGCGAGCAGTTGATCGCCTGGGGCGAGCGCAACCAGGTGGCGGTAATCGCCCAGGAATCGGGCGATCCGGCTGCCGTGGTGTTCGACGCCATCCATGCCGCCAAGGCGCGCGGCATCGACGTGGTGCTGGCCGACACGGCCGGCCGCCTGCCGACGCAACTGCACTTGATGGAGGAAATCGCCAAGGTCAAGCGGGTCATCCAGAAGGTCGACCCGAGCGCGCCGCATGAAGTGTTGCTGGTACTCGACGCCAACATCGGCCAGAACGCCATCACCCAGGTCAAGGCCTTCGACCAGGCCATCGGCGTGACCGGCCTGATCCTCACCAAGCTTGACGGCACCGCCAAGGGCGGCGTGGTCGCCGCCATCGCCCGGCAACAGCCCACCGGACGGCCGTTGGCGCTGCGTTTCATCGGTGTCGGCGAAGGCATCGACGACTTGCAGCCCTTCGTCGCAAAAGAATTTGTCGCGGCATTGTTCGAGCCGCTCACCGCATGATCCGCTTCGAGCATGTGACGCGGCGTTACCCGCCCGGCATGGACGCACTGGCCGATGTGAGCTTTTCCATGGAGCCGGGCGAACTCGCGCTGATCGGCGGACATTCCGGCGCCGGCAAATCGACGCTGCTGAGACTGATTGCCGCCATCGAAAAGCCCACCGGCGGAACGGTGCTGGTGAACGGCCAGAACGTCGGCGCCTTGAAACGCGCGGCGATTCCCTATTTGCGGCGCAGTCTGGGCCTGGTGTTCCAGGACCAGAAATTGATGTTCGACCGCAACGCATTCGAAAACGTCATGCTGCCCCTGGCCATCGCCGGCTTTCCGCCCAAGGAAGCCGCCAAGCGGGTGCGCGCGGCGCTCGACAAGGTCGGCCTGCTGGCGCGCGAGAAGGCATTGCCGATTGCGCTGTCCGGCGGCGAACAGCAACGCCTGGCCATCGCCCGGGCCGTGGTGAGCCGGCCGGCCATCTTGCTCGCCGATGAGCCGACCGCTCACCTCGACCCCGCTACCGCACGCGACGTTGCCGAGATTTTCCGCGACTTCCATCGGGTCGGCGTTACGCTGCTGATTGCCACTTACGATGATGCGTTGTTCGCGCCGTTTGCCACGCAACGCCTGATGCTCGACCACGGCAGGCTGGCTGCATGAGCGCGCTGCTGTCCCAGCACGGCAAGGCAATCGTCTGGTCGCTGAAGCGCCTGACGGCAACGCCGATGAATACCCTCTTGTCGCTGCTCGCCATCGGCATCGCTCTGGCCTTGCCGGCAGGCGGCCAGATGCTGCTCAACAATGCCTTGCAGCTTGCCCGCAATGCCGACAGCGCCGGGGCAACGCCGCAACTCTCGTTGTTCTTGTCGCTGAATGCGGATCGAAAATCCTCTGACGCCATCGGCATCAGGCTCAAGAATCATGCCGGGGTCAAGGAGTCGCTGTTTGTCCCGCGTGGCGACACCTTGCAGCGCATGCAAGCCGACAAGGGCCTGGCCGAGGTGATCGCCGCCTTGCCGGGAAATCCCTTTCCCGACGCCTTTGTCGTTACGCCGAAAAACGACCAGCCCGCGGCAATGGAACAACTGCGCGACGAATTTCGCCTCTGGCCCAAGGTCGAGCACGTCCAGCTCGACTCCGCCTGGGTGCGCCGACTCGACGCCATGCTGCGATTGGGGCGCACCGGGGTGGCATTGCTGATGGGCTTGCTCGGACTTGGACTGATGGCGATCACCTTCACCACCATCCGTCTGCAAATCCTCACCCAGCGCGCCGAAATCGAGGTGAGCAAGCTGCTCGGCGCCACCGACAGCTTCATCCGCCGCCCGTTTTACTACTTTGGCGCCTTGCAGGGTCTTGCCGGCGGCGCCATCGCCTGGCTGATCGTGCTCGGCGTCACCGCCCTGCTCAGGGAGCCGGCGACGGAGCTGGCGGCTCTCTACAACACCAGCGTCACGCTGCATGCGCTGACGACGGGCGAATCCATCCTCTTGCTTGCCCTGGCTGGCTGCCTGGGCTGGCTAGGCGCGGCGCTTTCGCTGGGAAAGCATTTACAACTCCAGGCGTAAGTCGCTTTACTGCCGGTGCATCAAGGTAGCCGCAAGCTCCCAGCAAGTCAGCGTAGATAGCGCGCAATCAACCGTCGGCGTTAATTTTCTGCACAAGTTGTTGCAGCACTTTCTCGGCCTGGTCATTGGCTACCTGGCAGGTACCGGCATTTTCATGGCCGCCCCCACCATACTGCAACATCAGATCGCCGATATTGGTTTTTGAAGTGCGTTTGATGATGGACTTACCGGTCGCCAGGACCGTATTCTGTTTTTTCACGCCCCACAGCACATGAATCGAAATGTTGGTTTCAGGGAACAGCGCATACACCATGAAACGATTGCCGGCGAATATCGTTTCTTCATTGCGCAGGTCGAGAATCACCAGATTGCCGTGAACCTTGGAGCAACGTTGAATCTGCTCCTTGAATTTGGGTTCATGCTCGAAGTACATGTCCGATCGTTCCTTGACGTCGGGCAGCTGCATGATCTGCTCGATTCCGTGATTCCTGCAGTAATCGATCAGATCCATCATCAGGTTGTAATTCGAGATGCGGAAATCGCGGAAGCGCCCCAGGCCGGTGCGCGCATCCATCAGGTAATTCAGCAGCACCCAGCCTGTCGGATGAAGGATTTCCTCGCGGGAAAATTGCGCCGCGTCGCCCTTGTCCACGGCTGCCATCATGTCGTCCCATTCCGCGGGGAAGGCCTTTTTGCCGCCGAAATGGTTGTACACCACCCGCGCCGCCGAAGGTGCGGCCGGATCGATGATGTGGTTGGGAAGATCGCCGGTGTTGCGGATGGTTTCCGAAAGGTGGTGATCGAAGACCAGATGCGCTCCCGCTACATAGGGAAGGTTGGTGGTGATGTCTTTGGGGCCGATCGCGATCTTGCCGTCCTGCATGTCCTTGGGGTGGACGAAGCTGATCTCATCGAGCATGTCGAGGTGTTTCAACAATACCGCGCAAACCAGACCATCGAAATCGCTGCGCGTCACCAAGCGGAACTTACTGTTACCCATAGTGCTCTCCCATGTGTTTGTTGGATGAAACCGGTCTCTTTGCGATACTGACTTACTTGCCCGGGATTTTCAAGTCCTTATGGGGTCGCTTCCCGTTTGCAGCCGACTCCAGGGAGGTTGAAGAATCCATTCCGACTAATTCTAACTGATCTGCAGCCATTGGCAGCGTCAATTTCTCATGTCCATAAGCGCGCTGCAAGCAGCGGTTCCGCTACGGCAACAAACGGAACCTTCCTGGTGCAACGGAATCAAAAAAACGGGTGGGCGAGACCGTGGACAGGCAGTTTGAGCTTCCACCAATCATCCGCAAAACACGCGGACAACTTTCTGCTTTGTTCGGGTAGACTCTCTTGCCCATGAAAATTCATTCACCATTCACCATTCACAATGAGGATTCGCAATGTTTAATAAATTAAATCTGTCATTTTGCGCCTATCGGTTGCTATGGGGGTGTCTGTTCGCTTTGGTCCTTGGCTGGACGACCACGACAATGGCCGCGAGTGAAGACGTTGATGCGCTCGTCTCCGCATCCGTCGGTGGCGATTACAAGAAGGTACAAGCTTTGCTCAAAAAGGGGGTGGATGCCAATACTATGGGTACTGGAGGCGTAACCGCATTGATGGAAGCCGCCTTAGGCGGACATCGCGATGTGGCTGAACTGCTGCTGGCTCATGGTGCAGATGCCAACACCATGAATTCAGATGGCGCGACCGCGTTGATGGCAGCCACCATGAATGGACATCTTGAGGTGGTTAAACTGTTGCTGGGCAAGGGAGCAGATGTCAATACAAAAAGTCCAAGCGGCATTAGTGCATTGAACCTTGCCACTTATCAAGGCCAAAAAGAAGTAGCTGAACTATTGAAACGCTTGGGCGCGAAAGAGTAGCTACGACGAGCTTGGAGGAGGAAATCCACTCCTCTTGTGCCGCCCCGAGGAACCCGGCGAAGCTAGTTGGCTAGTGCGGTGAGGCGGTCGCGTAGATCTTCGGGGGCAAAGAACACATAGGCGTTTCCCTGCCGCGCTTTTTCTAGAAGACCGAGGGCATGTAAGTCCAGCAAATCGTTTCGAGCGGTCTGGTACGCAACGTTGTGGGAACGCTGATGTGCATCGACGCGATACCCCTCCTCTCCAGGGCGCCGCAATGCATGCGTCAGCAGTGCAATTTGGCGATGGTTGAATCGAGTTCGAAGCTTTGGAGATGCGGATAACATCTTCTCGGTTTCCTTCTGCTCCCGACCCTTTCGAGACATGTAGTCATGTAGAGCACCTATCGCCCGCCTGATCGTGCCCAACTGATGCAGAAGAAAGTAAGTAGTGTCGTTTTGGTCGGTCTCTGTGTGCAGATAGGCCCGCATGTAGCGCGCGGGAGCTTTGCGCAGAATATGGCTGATCGAGGTGTACTCCATCAGCCAATAACCGCTGCGTGCCATGGACCAATAGAACAATGCTCTCGCGATACGACCGTTGCCATCCACGAAGGGGTGGTCGTAGCCGAGCATGAAGTGCAGCAGGATCGCACGCAGTACCGGATGCACAAATACCCTCTGGGGCATAAATACCCTCTGGGGCACAAGTACCCTCTGGGGCATAAATACCCTCTGGGGCATAAAGGGCAAGGCGGATTCGTCGGAGTTGGCAAATGCACACAGCCGTTCCAGTCGTTCTGGAAGCTCCGTGTGGGTGGGCGGGTCATGCAGAACAGTGTTGTCTCTACTGTCGACAACCCGTACATCATCGGCTTTACGCAGGCGTCCGGCATCTGCCGGGTCTTCGAGAGTGTTTTCGGTAAGTATGCCATGCAACTCCAGAATCAAATCGGGCGTAATTGGATCCTGCTTTAAGGATCGCAAGTGCTCCATCGCGCGGTAGTTGTTGAAGATCATGGTCTCGCCATGATCGCGTGGCTTGCGTCCCTCGCGGAGCATGGCTGCCGCCACTTGGCGCGTCGTCGAGGCGCCTTCGAGTTGACTGGAGGTGATAGCCTCTTCAATGAGAGAGCTTAGAAGATAGCGGTTCGGGTCTTCCTGAATCGGCGTTCCTATGGTGTTATGGATGTGCCCGGCAGCATCCCGATCAATCTGGTGTAGGTCTATCAGCACTGGGCTGGGGGTTGCAAATTTAAAAGGGTTACCACGCTTGTCGAGAAGCGGAAGGTTCTGCATCAGCGGAATCCGCCCTATCAAAACCGTACCCCACCATGCATCATGGGATAGCCCTTGGGGCGGCTCCCTGCGGCGAAGCTCGTCCCAATGGAGATACCGCCCCTTGGGTAACGGGGAGGCATTCTGCATAAGCGTTGGCAAAAACTCAGGCTTTACGCGCTTGAATATTTGTCCAAGGTCAGGGGCAGTCTCTGGCAGTCTCATAGGATGTCTACCAATTTGTCACTAGATTAGTAAAGTCTAGTATAGACAGCAGATTCACCATTTGTCTACTAATTTATATAATGATTAGTAGACATTGACAATGCAATCTGACCCAGCTGCACCCGAACTGGCGACACTGGCGCGCCGCTGAGTTCTGGAATTGTAGAAAAACGGGTGGGAATTGTAGAAAAGCGGGTTTCGGCGAAACCGCCGAAACCCGCTTGAAGTTTGGTAGGCCGTCGGGGGATCGAACCCCGGACAAACGGATTAAGAGTCCGCTGCTCTACCAGCTGAGCTAACGACCCGAAAATGATATGTTGCTGTGGCGCTGTTGCCGACGCATACTCTACTACAGGTTTGTTCTGGTAGGCCGTGCGGGATTCGAACCTGCGACCAACGGATTAAAAGTCCGCTGCTCTACCAGCTGAGCTAACGACCCAAAAAGAAGCGCGGATTATCCGTTAATCGTAACTTTCTGTCAATAAAAAGCCCCGCACAAGGCGGGGCGGATGCGTTCAAAACCCTATAAATTAAGGCTTAAACTGCTTCCAGTTGGCGTAAGCCCGCAGGCAGCAGCTTGAGATCAACCAAGGCGGTGATGAAGGCCTTGAAGAAGGTTGCATCGCCTTCGTACACCATTTTGTAGTATTGGATCTTCATGGTGATGGCGCTGCCGAGCACGATGGCGATGAAGGTGACGATGGAACCCACCGCCAGGGTCGAGATGCCGGTGACCGCTTGGCCAATGGTGCAGCCCATGGACAGTACGCCGCCAAAACCCATCAGGATCGCGCCGATGAAATGATTGACGAAATCCTTGAAGGAGGCGAACCATTCGATTTTGAAACTGCGCGTAATCAGCGACCACAGGAACGAACCGAAAATCACGCCGGCCAAAGCCATGATGCCGAAGGTGAGCAACGTCTTGTCGAAGCCGTTGGCGATATAACCCAGGGTTTGTCCCATGGGGTTGATGAAGGTAAAGGATTGCGAGGCGAGCGGGCCAGCTTGCGCGGGTTTGACGTCAGTCGGCTTGGCCAGCAAATCCCAGTCTTCTACAAATTTTTGGATGGTCACGGTTTCGGTGTCGGCATGGATCTGCACGTGGTTGGTTACATACCAAGCCGCGAGCACGGCCAGGCCAACGATCAGGCCACCCAGGACATTGTCAAAGCTGCCGCGGAAATCGCTGGATTTGAATACGACGATGAGCAATAGCACGCCGATCACGCCGCCTGCGATCATACGGCCTTGCGCCAACTTGTCCGCGCCGAAGAGTATGGCACCGAGGTCTTGGTTGGTGGTGAGCGTCGTGGACAGCGGCCGGATCCAATCATAGAAGAACAAGGAGAACAGCGTCTTGTCCGAGCCGGGGAAGGGGTTGATCATAAAATAGGCGATGACCGCGATGATGGCGAGCACCATGATCGACTTGATGTTGCCGCCGCCGATGCGGATCAAGGTCTTGTTGCCGCAGCCGGAGGCGAGCGTCATGCCGACGCCGAACATCAAGCCGCCGAGCAGGTTCTCGACCCACACCAGTTGGTTCTGGCGGTAGGGCGGGAAGGTGTTGGTGACATTGATCATGCCCGCCGCTTCCAGCGCCATGACGCCGAGCACGCCGATGGCGATGGCGAACAGCCAAGCGCGCATGCGGCCGGTGTCGCCGATATTCACCCAGTCGGACACCGCACCCATGGTGCAAAAACCGGTTTTATTGACGACCGCGCCCATGATCAGCGCGATCACGAAGGTCGACCAGAGGAAGAACGACTGCGCGCTGGCAAAGCTTTCGAAAACCATGATCAGAACCTCATTCTTGGATTAAACGATTGCCGGACAGAGAAGTAACCGGCGCATGCATATGGGAAAAGTGAATCCGGCATTTTAGCGTTTTCCGCCAAAATGGCAAGCCGGATGTTTTATGTTTCCCAATAAAATTAGGTACTTAGTAGATTTGTACTAATTAGCGATAGGGG
>CAYHXK010000018.1:0-15878 GCA_964360125.1 uncultured Sterolibacterium sp. | reverse complement strand
TCATCCATCTGGTCCTGGTTCCCGGAACAGAAAACGGTATTGATGCCGAGTTCGAAATTGGAATTACCTGCCAACAATCCGGCCAGCCGGTGGTAAGTCTGCATCGCCTTGTCGAAACCGCCCTTCGTTCCGCGCAGCGCATCGTGTGCTGCGCCCACCCCGTCGAGCGAGATTTTGACCACCACGACGCTGTTTGCGCATTCACGCAGGATTTGCGTCATGCGTTCAAAAATTAACTCCGGCAGCAGACCGTTGGTGGGATAGAGCATGATCGCCGGGCGGTTTTGCTGGTGGAAAACCCGGCTAACCTCGGCCAAATCCTTCCTTAAAAAAATTTCACCGCCGGAAAAAGCCAGCCACAGCAGCGATCCCAGCGAAGCGGATATCTTGCGGATTTCCTCCAGCGACAGTTCGCCCGCATCGGCTTCAGCCGACTCGGCGCCTTGCAGATAAAAGCAAAACGGGCAACGGGCGTTGCACTTGCGGGTGACAAAGAAGGTAAGCTGGATGGGTCGGCGCTTCCAGAGTATCGAGCCGGCATGGCGTAGCATCGAATACATCAGCGGCGCCCTCCGGATCGGCCAAGGCTCCTAAAATACAGCAATCCTCCGGCAAGCGCACCCGCGGTCACGGCCACGGGATAGAGCAGCAGGTAATACAACGTTGCCGCAACCGCAAAGCCCAAGCCATCGGCGCGCAGGAAAGCCCGCAGCAGACCCCGGTTTACATACAGGTTGAACGCGAGCACCAGGGGCATGGGCGCCAGAAAGCCCGCCGCTCCGCTCGACAAATAGCCCAGCAACAACAGCCCGTTGAGCGTCCAGGCAGCTACGTTCAGCTTGAGTTCCAGCGAAGCCGTGCCTGAATCCGCCAGCAAATCGCGGTTACCGATGGCGTAGCAGGTCCAGTATTTGGTTTTGACAAAGGCATTGCGCAGAGAGCGGAGCAGCGAATAATCAAAGATATGCTGCACCTGTAAGGCGGGGTTCATCACCAGCCGCAAACCGGCGCGGCGCAACCGGTGACTGAATTCCACGTCTTCCAGGATGGGCATAAGGTCTTCAACGAACCCCTGATATCTGCGAAAGATGTCCGCATCCATGGCCAGTGCATGCGTAGCGATGTAGTCGGCCGCCGGTGCACGCTTGGTTTCAAAGAAATTGATGAAAACCGACTGAAAACGGCTGCAAAAGCGCCGGTCGTAGGGCGCCACAGTATAGCTGCCGCCCACGATTGCATCCCTGCCCTCGGCCGCCAGAGTTGCTACCGCCAGGGCGAGGGTATCGTCCCGCAGCAGGCAGTCGGCATCGGTAAAAAACAGTATGCCGCCGCGCCCCTGCCGGACTCCCGTGTTCCTGGCCAAAGCCGCACCGCCGTGTTGCGCCAGCCGCACCAGCTTGCAAGGGTATTGCGCAATGATCTCGACCGAATTGTCTTGCGAGGCGTCGTCTACCACGATGACCTCGAAATTGTCATGGCGCGACGCCAAGGCGGCTTCCAGGCATTTTCCTATCGTCCTGGCGCCGTTGTAATTGGGGATGATGACCGAAATGAGGTTTTCCATGGTCGGTTGCCGGAAGGCTCCCGGATTGTGGCTGGGGAAATTCAGTCTTGCCAGCACCTGCTGGGCCGATTAACGATTTGCAGCAAAATGATGCAAATACATCATTTCCATCGATAAGTAATCATAGTTAACTATATGTCAGATACAGCACGTGCCATTATCCATAAATTATGCCCGCCGCGATAGTTTGGATTCGCCAAAAGACAGGGACGGGAATGTCTGGTGGAAACCACATACGACCACAAGTACAAAAGCTACTTTACCCGTGCGGAAGTGGCAGAGTTGTTTGAGGTATCACCCAACACCGTCAGTCGCTGGGTGCGTGACGGGAAGATTCCCAGTGTACTGACACCGGGAGGGCGTCACCGTTATCCGGTGGAGGAGATCATCCACCTGGTGCAGGACTTACAGCACTGCGATCAGACAGCTCCAGCTGACGGACTAAAGCGTTGAATAGCCTCGTTGTGGTCTATGTAACGGAATAAACAGTCGGACGAACCGTTTATTAGTAGCGTAGTATTAGCAATGTAGTATTAGCAATGTAGTATTAGTTGCCCCCATCCGACAAAGCCAGCCCAGGCTGGCGTGGGGATTTTGCAGTTCATTCTTAAAACGACGGAGGTGAGTTATGAATCAGCGACAGAGCATTTGGGAAATCTGCAAGACAACAATGCTGTTAGGCATGCTTCTGGGTTCCGGGATCGGAACCGCTTTCGGCGGATCCGTGATCGTCGATACCGACTACGTGGCGAAGAACAAGGACAGGCCCGGTGTCGTGCTGGTGGATGCACGGGGAGCGTCCGACTACAAGAAGGGGATGATTACGGGCGCCGTCGTCATCAGCGACAAACCCGGCCAGGTGGTGCTGCGCGACGTGAATGCGCGCGTCCTGCCGGTGAACGCGCTCGAGAAGATCCTGGGAGAGGCGGGCATCACCCGCGAGAACGAGATCATCGTGTATGGCACCAAGGGCGACACGGGTCCCGACGTGGTGTTCTGGATACTCGAGTACCTGGGAGCCGAGAAGGCCAAGGTGTATCACGGCGGCTTTGACGACTGGACGGCCGGCAAGCATCCCATTACGAACGAGGCGCGCAAACTCCCGGCGGCAAAGTTCACCGCCAAGGTGCGCGCGGACGTCATCGCGACGACGGACTACGTCAAGAAAAACCTGAAGAACAAGGATGTCCAGTTCATCGATTCGCGCACCGCGAAGGAACACGCCGGCGATGACATCCGCTCGGTGCGCGGCGGCCATATCGCGGCGGTGAACCAGGTCAGCATCCCCTATGAGACAGCCTGGGCAGACCCCGAGACCATGTCGAAGTTGGCGGAGAAGAAGGTGGAAAATCGCGACGGTGCGGCCTTGAAGGCTCCGGAGGCCCTGAAGGCGCTGTACAAGGGAATCGATCCCAACAAGGAGGTCGTCGCCTACTGCCAGACCGGCACGCGTTCCACCCAGACTTACACCGTGCTGCGTGACATGGGTTACAAGAAAGTTCGCAACTACGACGACTCCTGGATCATCTATGGCGCGAATCCCGATCTGCCGGCGAACAACGTGACGTATTTCGACTTCGTCAAGGTCAACGCCGCGATGAAGACGCTCGCGGCGCTGGAGAAGAGGGTCGCAGCTCTGGAGCCCAAGAAATAGCCGGACCAACGACAATGCAATAGACCTTAGCGCGGCGTAGCGCTTACGCCCCGTCCGGCATCCGCCGGCCGGGGCGTTGTTTTTTTAAGCAGTGGATGCCCCTCAGATCAGGGGTATTTACGCCCGACTGGATATTTGAGTGCGTTCTTGGCGATCTTGTCGCGCGCCGCGGCGATCAGGTCGATGTCCAGCACATCGGCCATTTCGACCAGGTAAATCAGCACGTCCGCCACTTCGTCGCGCACTTCCACGGCTTTTTCGGGCGTCAGAATACGGCTCTGGTCGAGCGTCGCCCACTGGAAGTGCTCGACCAGTTCCGCCGCCTCGACAATCAGCGCCATGGCGAGATTCTTCGGCGTGTGATATTCGCGCCAGCCGCGCGCCGCGGCGAACTCGCGCAAGATATCGCGTAGTGCGAGGAGTTCGTGGTTTGTTTCGATGCTCATGACAATGTATGCCCTTATGGGGATGAATGCTCCAGAGTAGACGCTATGGTTTCTGGCGCAGCAACATCAGCCAGGGCAGAGCCAGAAAAGGCCAGAGTGCCGAGGCCAGCCGCGTCAGTCCGTTGAAGTTGAGAAAGTGTCCCTGCTGCCAAACTTTCATGATGGCGGAAAAGTAAGGATTTTCCGGCGCCAGGTTAACCAGTGCCGTAGCCAGCAACAACGACAGCGCCGCCAGCACCTGGCGCGCCCGCCCCGGCAAGCGCGCGGCCATCAGCCAAAGCAGGAGTCCGCCGGCCAACCCGGCCAGGGTGCCCGGTGTCGCCCAGGACAAGCCCGCGGTACTCGTCAGCAACATCAGTGAAAAAGTTTTCACCAGCAATGCCGTGCCTATCAGCGCCGCCGGCAGCAGAACTCTGCGGGTGCGCCACAAGCAGCTTGAGAGCAGGCCGATCGCCAGGGTATTGATCGCGGTGACGCTTGCCTCCACCCAGTGAAACTGCTCTGCCAGGTAGGGTGGCGGCGCCAATAAACCCAGGCTATTCAGCAAGCCGCGCAGATCGCCGTTGCCGAACAGCAAGGTCTCCGGATTCAGCTGCGTCAACAGCCACAGCGCCAGCAGCACCAGACCGGCATCGGGCATTGCCCCGCTGCCGACCAGCCGGCGACTCAGTGCATGCAGACGTCCGCCGTCGAGCAGCAGCGCCCCCCAGCGGCCGCCAAAGAGCGCCCCCAGCAGGGCGCCCAGGCTGTTGCATACCAAATCGACGTTGGAAGGTATGCGGCTCGGCAGGAAATTCTGCAGGGTTTCCAGCGACAGGCTCAGGCAGCTACCGAGCAAAGTCGCTAGAGCTACCGCTAACCAAAGTCCGCGGCGCGACAGCAGGGTTGCCACCCAGATAAATCCCAGCGGCAGGTAGGCCAGGACATTGATGACAATGTCGAAGTTGGTGATGTAACGCGGCCAGACGGCGGTCAGGAAGGCCGTCAGGGGCACCCCCGAATCGCGCCAGCCGGAAAAGGGATGCAGGCTGGCATAGACCACCAGCAGGGTGTATGCCGCCGCAAGATAGAGAGGCAACGGGGAGCGTACGTCACCACTTCCTGTTCCCTGTGTGGGAAGCAAGTTACTTCCACTGGCGCCTGCCGCGCTCCGCTGCAAGTCGGGGGAAGCCACGCGCTGCGTTTAGCTTCTGGAGCCGGGTGCGCGGACCAGCAGCAGGCGCAGTTGGCGCACTAGCTGTGCCGGGGACGCCAGGCTCAATTCCAGACGCGGCAGTTCAATGGCATCGAGCGTGTTCTTGACCAGCAGGCCGAGCTCAGTCTCGCCTTCCATCCGCAGCCGTCGACTGAAGAACAGGGTGTCGGCATCCTCCTCGCGCGTCAGCAGGGCTAGGAAGTCGCGAACTCGGGCCGAGATGACAAGATCCGCGACAGCGGAACCGAAGCTCGGACGAAACCCGCGTTGACCGAGCTCGAAACACAAATTCAGGCCGGCATCGCTGACGCGGATCGCCAAGCGCTTGCCCAGCAGCGGGGCGAGCGGCTCGCGCGGCAGCACGCGACCCAGGGCGAGATTGAGCGCGGCGATCAGCGCCAGTGTCGGCGGCAGTTGCGGCAAGCGCTGGCCGAGACGGGCGAAAGGCAGCGGCAGGGTGAAGTCCGGCAGTGGCATATTATCTCCTCATGGCGCCATGACCTGCTCCAGCCCCGGCCGGCCATGCCAGAAACCGTTGCATGGGTCGGCCGGCAGGTACTGCCGCAGCGCTTCCCAGGCGTCTTGCGGCGCCAGCAAGTCAGCGTTGCAGCGACGGAATAGATCGATCAGCTTGGCGGTATGTTCGGCCTGCGGGTTGATGCGCGCGATATCCACGGCCGCGCTGCGCAACGCCGGCAGATCCAGCAACAGATTATAGACTTTCGCCGACTGTGTCTGGGTACCGTTCAAAGTCAGGAAAGATTCGCCCTCGCGCGTCGCCAGCGCCAGGCCGTCGGGGAAATCGAGGCAACGGAACTCGCAGGCATCCTTTTGCAGATTGAAGCGCCGCGCGGTAAAGCAGCGCGCCGACCAGGCCAGCGGCAGGCGGCCCAGGGCGAACACCTCGGTCTGCATGCCGCTGGCCGGACCGACGCGCTCCGCTTGCAAAGCCCTGAGCTGCGTGGCGCCGACCTCGGGCGGCAGCACCCAGCGCGTCGCGCCGAGTCCGGCCAGCAGGCGCAGGGTCTCGCCATTGAAAACATTCAGCGTCGGCCCGGCGACGAAGGCCAGTTCCCGTTCGGCCAGCAGGCGCACCGCGCCCATGTCGTTGGCCTCGACCAGGAAGCGGCCGTTGCCGACGATCCTGCGCAACACCTTGAGATCGGATTCGGACTCGATCAGGGTCTGCGTCGACAGCACCGCCTGCTTGCCGGCATCGGCCAGCAGTGCGGCGACCTCGATCCAGTCGTCCAGGCGCAGTTCGTGGCGGCGCGAACAGACGGTCTCGCCGAGATAGACGATGTCGACCGGCTGCTGCGCCATCTCGGCGTAGAAGTCGAACACGCGCTGACGCGGCCAGTAGGTGAGCAAGGGGCCAAGCGCAAGCTTCATTGCGTCATTTCCACGGCCGGTAATATGCGCCGAGGGTGTGCGACTGGCCCTCGGAAACCTTGTTCAGCTCCGCCATCCAGGCCGGCAGCGGCACGAAATGCTCGGGATCGCGGCGGCAGGCGTCGATCGCCGCGCGCCATACTTTGGTCACCTGGGCGACATAAATCGGGCTGCGCTGGCGGCCCTCGATCTTGATGGCGCGCACGCCGATCTGCTGCAGTTGCGGCAGCAGCTCCAGGGTGTTGAGGCTGGTCGGCTCCTCGATGGCGTAGTAGGTTTCTTCCTCCACCGCGAAGCGGCCCTTGCACAGCGTCGGGTAGCCGGCGCGCTCGCCGTCGGCGTAGCGGTCGATGAGGATGCCGTTGAGGCGCGTCTCCATCCCTTCCCTGGTCTGCTCCCAGCGCACGCTCTTGGCCGGCGAGCAGGCGCCGTTGCAATTCGGCGAAGTGCCGGTGGCATAGGCGGACAGCGAGCAACGACCCTCCACCATGACGCACAGGCCGCCGAAGCCGAACACCTCGATCTCGACCTCGGTGTGGGCGATCACCTGCTCCACCTGGGCCAGCGACAGCACCCGCGGCAGCACGGCGCGCTGGATGGCGAAGCGCTCGCGGTAGAAATTGATGGCCTCGTAACTGGTGGCCGAGCCTTGCACCGAAAGATGCAAGCGCAATTGCGGCTGGCTGCGCCGGGCGTAGCCCATCAGGCCGGGGTCGGCCAGAATCACGGCGTCGACGCCGGCCTTGGCGGCGCGGTCGACGGCCCCCGTCCAGCGTTGCCAGTTATCCGCCTGCGGATAGGTGTTCAGCGCCAACAGCACCTTGCGGTGGCGCGCATGGGCGTAGCGCAGGCCGTCCGCCAGGGCGGCATCGTCGAAATTCAGTCCATTGAAATTGCGCGCGTTGGTGTCATCGCGGAAGCCCAGATAAACGCAGTCGGCGCCCTGATCGACGGCGGCTTTCAAAGCCGGCAGCGTACCGGCGGGGCAGACCAGTTCGAGAGGGGCGGGAGAGGACATGCCGGCTCCGTCAAAAGCGCCACTATAAGTGCTTACCGCCTGAGCAGGCTTGACCTGAGTCAAGTCCCTGGCCGCTTCAGCACGGCGGCAAGGATGTCCTTGAACCTTCTCCATGATTGCCCTGTGTCGCTTAAGCTTGAGTTGCTCCTGCTGAGTCAGGCGCAGATGCTTCGGTGTCCTCCATTCACAGGAACGCCTGAGTAAGTCGCCTCAGCCTGTGCTCCAGCCACGCGGCCGCTTCATGCCGGCGATCTTGCAAGCCTGGCCGACGTAACCGTAGGGAAACAGTTCGAACAGCCGCTTGCGGCCCTGACCCGGATAGCGAATTTCCAAATGCTTGACGATATGGCGGGCATCCGGGGCCACCCGATGCTCCTCGTACAGGCTGCGCATGCAGCGTATCACGTCCCAGTGGTCGTCGCCGAGATCTATGTCGATCCGGCGCGCCAACGCCTCCGCGACATCCTCGTTCCACTCTTCCGGCTCGACCAGGTAGCCCTCCGCGTCGAGGGTCGGCAGTTCGATTTCAGTTTCCATTGGGGTACTCCTCGAATAATCCCGATGCACTATTGCATCATATTGTGATATTTTTTTCAAGTGCTATAGTTCCGTCTACTTCACTCCGCTGGAAACGCATGAGCGATCCGCCATTTGCCAAGGAGGAATTCGAGACGCTATCGAATTTCCGTTACCAACTGCGCCGGTTTCTGCGCCTCAGCGAACAGCTGACGCGCCGCTCGGGCGTCACCAATCTGCAATACCTGCTGATGCTTCATGTCAAGGGTTTCCCTGAGCGCGAGTGGGCCACCATCACGGAACTGGCCGAGCGGCTCCAGTCCCAGCACCACGGTGTCGTGGCTCTGGTGTCGCGCTGCGAAAAGCTCGACCTGGTCGAGCGCCGGGCGGGACGCTCCGACGGACGCGAGGTCGAGATCCATCTGACCCGCAAGGGCGAGCGGACCGTCGAGCGCCTCGCCCGCCTGCATCGGGACGAGTTGATGCGGCTCGAAGGTGTATTCGCCGTGCCCGGCAGAGGCCAATTGACGCGCACGGCGCAGAAAAATGCCGCTGGCGGGCGAAGTAGCCGCCGGGAAAAAGGTTCTCGCCAATGAATTTCTCCACCCACCCGCTTTGGCTGGTCGGCTTCCGTCCATTTTTCGCGCTGGCCTGCCTCGCCGGTGCGAGCCTGCCGCTGGCCTGGGTGTTGATGTTTACCGGCAGCGTGCCGTCGCCGCCGACTTTTCCTGTGCCAGCCCTGCAGTGGCACGCCCACGAGATGTTTTTCGGCTTCGGCTGGGCGGTACTCGGCGGCTTTCTGCTGACCTCGACCAAAAACTGGGTCGGCGTGCGCGGCTACCACGGCGGTACGCTGATGTGCCTTGCCGCCGCCTGGCTGTTCGAGCGCAGCGGCATGGTCTTCGGCGGCGCATGGCCGTCGCCGCTGTTCCGCTTGTCCAATGTCGCGTTCATCGCCGCCATCGTCGCCCTGCTGCTATGGACGCTGCTCCGCCACCGCGCGCAGGACAGCTACCGCGACAACCTCTACTTCATCGTGGCGCTGCCGCTGTTCCTGCCGGCCAAGTGGATGATGCTCGACCAGTTCCAGGCAGGCTGGAGCATGTCGCTGGCACTGTTCCGGCTGACCTTCCTGATCATGCTCGAACGCACCCTGACGCAGTTCATGAAAGGCGTGTTTCAGGTGACGTTGCCGCGCATCGCGCCGCTCGACCATGCGATCAAGGGCCTGGCGCTGGCACTTGCGCTCGGTCACCTGCTGCCCGCCTGGATGGCGGCAGGTGCGGCACTGCTGCTCGCCCTGCTGCTGTTCGCCCGCTGGCTGCTGTGGCAGCCGCACGTCGCCCTGCGGCGGCTGGATATCGGCATCATGTATCTTGGCTATCTGGCCCTCGTCGCGCAACTGCTGCTCGAGTTCTTCGGTCTGCTGCGCGGCACCGGCTGGGTCGGCACGGTGTCTGTGCACGTCTTCACTGTCGGGGTGATGGGCTTGATTGTGCCGGCCATGCTGATCCGCATCTCCAAGGGCCATACCGGCCGCAAGGTGACGTTCGACACGCTGGACAGGGCGGCGCTGTGGCTGATGCTTGCCGGCTTCGTCGTCCGTGTCGTCGCGCCGCAGCTGCAACCGGCCGCCTATGCGATGTGGATGCTTCTGGCGGCGGGTTGCTGGCTGGCCTGCTTCGCCCTGCTCGGCTGGCGCTACATTCCCTGGCTGCTGCAGCCGCGCGTCGACGGCAAGCTGCATTGAGCGGCAGCAAGACGTATTCCGATCCGGCTCATGTACCCGACAAGAGCAATTCACCGGGCCCGCATTCGCCCGACCAAGCGACACAATGGCCACACTGCATAACCACGGCCGGAAACGCCCAATTCCATTTACTCCTTCGACGCGCATCAACGCCGCGGGATGTCCGGTTGCCGGGCTGATTTGGGTTTTCGGTTAGAATGGTTCGAACCATTGCCCCACTCCGCGCCAGACCCTCTCATGCGCCAAGACTCACCCGAATTGCTGCCGCCCATCGTACTGTGTTTCGCCGCTTCGGACCCGACCGGCGGCGCCGGCATCCAGGCCGATATCATGACGCTGGCCAGCATGGGCTGCCACCCGCTCACGGTGATCACCGCCATCACCGTGCAGGACACCGCCGGCGTCGAGGATATATTTGCCATCGATCCCGACTGGGTTTCCGATCAGGCGCGCGCCCTGCTGGAAGACGTGCCGGTGGCCGCCTTCAAGCTGGGCCTGCTGGGCAGCGTCGAGAACATCGTGGCGATCGCCGAGATCATTGCCGACTACCCGGACATTCCGCTGATCTTCGACCCGGTGCTGGCCTCCGGGCGGGGCGACCAGTTCGCCAACGAAGACATGGTCGATGCCATGATCGAGTTGCTGCTGCCGCAGACCACCATCATCACCCCCAACAGTCTCGAAGCGCGCCGCCTGACGCTCGGCGAGGAGAGCGAAGACCAGGACGAGAACGAGGATGGGGAAGTATCCAGTCTCGCCGAATGCGCGCGCCGGCTGATCGTCGCCGGCAGCGAATTCGTGCTGATCACCGGCACCCACGAAAACACCGAACAGGTCACCAACACGCTCTACGGCAGCCATGGCATGGTGCGCAGCGACAAGTGGGAACGCCTGCCCGGCAGTTATCACGGCTCCGGGTGCACGCTGGCGTCGGCCATCGCCGCCAACCTCGCCAACGGCCTGGAGATCGCCGAGGCGGTCAAGGATGCCCAGGAATACACCTGGCAGGCACTGGCCGCCGGCTTTCGCCCCGGCATGGGGCAATACCTGCCGGACCGTTTCTTTTGGGCGCGGGAGATTGCCGAGGACGGTGGGCGCTGACTTGAACCAGTTGCGCGGCCTGTATGCCGTCACCCCGGACGAGGATCGGACGCCGCGCCTCATGGCGATGGTCGCGGCGGCGCTGGCCGGTGGGGTGCGACTGCTGCAATACCGCAACAAGCACGCCGCGGCGCCGTTGCGCCGCGCCCAGGCCGCCGCGCTGTTGCGGTTATGCCACGACAGCGGCGCCAGCTTGATCATCAACGACGACTTGGCGTTGACGCTGGAACTCGGCGCCGATGGCGTGCATCTGGGCCGCGACGATACTCCCGGCGGCATTGTTGCCGCGCGAGCAGCGTTGGGGCCGGGAAAAATTCTCGGCATCTCCTGCTACGCCGACCTCGCCCTGGCCGATGCCGCAGCGTCTGCCGGCGCCGACTATCTCGCTTTCGGCAGCATGTTCGTCTCGGCCACCAAGCCGGACGCAACGCGCGCGCCGCTGGAACTGCTGGGCGAGGCGCGCCGCCGTTTCGACCAGCCGATTGCCGCGATCGGCGGCATCACCCGGCGGAATGCGGAACTGACGCTTGCCGCCGGCGCCGACCTGCTGGCGGTGGTGAGCGATCTGTTTGCCGGCGGTGACGATGCCACCGGCATCGCCGCGCGCGCCCGCGAATACCAACAATTTTTTGCATGATCATTTACCTAATTCCGAGGTTCCCATGAGTACCCGCAACGAAGAACTTTTCCTGCGCGCCCAGCGCACCATTCCCGGCGGCGTCAATTCGCCGGTGCGCGCCTTCCGTTCGGTGGGCGGCACGCCGCGTTTCTTCGCGCGCGGCGCAGGCCCCTACGTGTGGGACGCCGACGGCCGGCGCTATATCGATTACGTCGGCTCCTGGGGCCCGCTGATTCTGGGTCACGCCGACCCCGATGCGGTGCGCGCGGTGCAGCAGGCGGCGGCGCTGGGGCTGTCGTTCGGCGCGCCGACCGAAGGCGAGATCGAGCTGGCGGAACTGCTGCTCAAGCTGGTGCCGAGCATGGCCATGGTGCGCCTGGTCTCCTCCGGCACCGAGGCCACCATGAGCGCCATCCGCCTGGCGCGCGGCCACACCGGCCGGGATACGCTGATCAAGTTCGAGGGCTGTTATCACGGGCACTCGGACAGCTTGCTGGTGAAGGCCGGCAGCGGTGCGCTGACCTTCGGCAACCCCTCCTCCGGCGGCGTGCCGGCCGACCTGGCCCGGCATACCCTGGTGCTCGACTACAACAACGCGCAGCAACTCGTCGATGCCTTTGCCAAACATGGCGATAAGATCGCCTGCGTCATCGTCGAGCCGGTCGCCGGCAACATGAACCTGATCGCGCCCAAACCGGAGTTTCTCCAGGCCATGCGCGAACTGTGCACGCGCCATGGCGCGGTGCTGATTTTTGACGAAGTGATGACCGGCTTCCGCGTCGGCCTGGGTTCCGCGCAAGGGCTGTACGGCATCGTCCCGGACCTGTCGACCTTCGGCAAGGTGATCGGCGGCGGCATGCCGGTCGGCGCTTTCGGCGGTCGCCGCGACATCATGGAAAAAATCGCCCCGCTCGGTCCCGTCTATCAGGCCGGCACGCTGTCCGGCAACCCGTTGTCGGTGGCGGCCGGCCTGGCGACGCTGAAAAAAATCCAGGCGCCCGGCTTCTACGCGGCTCTGGCCGAAAAGACGCAGCGTCTTTGCTCGGAATTGACGGTGGCAGCGCGTCAACGCGGCAGCGTCTTCTGCGCGCAAGCGGTCGGCGGCATGTTCGGCCTGTACTTTTCCGCCGCCCCGCCCACTTCCTATGCCGAGGCCATGACCACGGACAAGGAGGCATTCAACCGCTTCTTCCACGCCATGCTGGAACAGGGTATATATCTGGCGCCCTCGGCATTCGAGGCCGGCTTCGTCTCGGCGGCGCACAGCGATGCCGACATCGCCGCCACCGTGGCGGCGGCGACAAGCAGTTTCGGCAATTAAATCAGGAGCAGGGTCGCCAGCCCAAGGAAAATAAAAAATCCGCCGGAGTCGGTAACGGCGGTGATCATGACCGACGAGCCCATCGCCGGGTCGTGGCCGAGTTTCTGCATCACCATCGGCACCGCAACGCCCACGGTGGCGGCCAGCAGCAGATTCAGCGTCATCGCGGAAGTCATCACCAGGCCCAGCCGGTAATCGCCGTATAGCCACCAGGCCACCAGGCCGATCAGGCCGCCCCACAGCAGTCCGTTGATCAGCGATACGCCGAGTTCCTTGCGGAACAGCCGGCGCGCCGAATCTTCGCCGATCTGGCCGAGCGCCAGGGCGCGCACGATCATGGTGATGGTCTGGTTGCCGGAGTTGCCGCCGATGCCGGCGACGATCGGCATCAATGCCGCCAGCGCCACCAGCTTCTCGATGGAGCCCTCGAAGGCGCCGATCACTCGCGAGGCGATGAAGGCGGTGACCAGGTTGATCGCCAGCCAGGACCAGCGATTCTTCACCGAATCCCAGACCGAGGCAAAGATGTCCTCTTCCTCCTTCAGGCCGGCCTGGGCCAGCTGGTCGGCTTCGGCTTCCTGGCGGATATAGTCGACCACGGCATTCACCGTGACGCGCCCGACCAAGCGGTTTTCCGCGTCGACCACCGGCGCCGACACCAGGTCGTAACGCTCGAACGCCTGTGCCGCGGCGTCGGCTTCATCCTGCGGATGCAGCGACAGGGTATCGGTCTGCATGACCGCGGCGACCTCGACTTCCGGATCGTTGACCAGCAAAACGTCGAGAGGCAATACGCCGCGCAGATTCTCCTCGCGATCGATGACGAACAACTGGTCGGTGTGATCCGGCAGTTCATCGAAACGGCGCAGGTAGCGCATCACCACTTCCAGGGAGATATCCTCGCGCACAGTCACCATTTCGAAGTCCATCAGCGCTCCGACGGTGTTCTCCCGATAGGACATGGCCGCGCGCAATTGCTCGCGTTCTTCCGTGTCGAGGCCGCGAAATACCTCCTGCATCACCTCGCGCGGCAGGTCGGGAGCCAGATCGGCGAGCTCGTCGGCGTCGAGATCTTCGGCGGCGGCAACCAGGTCGGCCTGCGCCATCGTCTCGATGATGGATTCGCGCACGGCGTCGGAGACTTCCAGCAGGATCTCGCCGTCGCGCTCGGCCTTGACCAGCTCCCACACCAGCAGCCGCTCGTCGAGCGGCAGTGCTTCGAGGATAAAGGCGATGTCGGCCGAGTGCAGCGCATCGAGCTTGCCGCGCAACTCGGCCAGGTTCTGCTTGTGCACCAGGCTTTCAACCAACTCGTGCTTGGGCATCTGCTGGCGGTGCACCAGGTTCTCGACCACCTTGTGGCGGGCGAGCAAAGCCTGCACCTCGCGCAAGCGCAGCTGCACGTCCTCCTGGTGACGGGCTTCCTCGATTTCGGCCATGCCTTTATGTCTTTCTAAGCGGGTGTTCAGCTAAAAGGAAATGCGCAATTGCGGCATTGTAAGGAATTCGCAGCGGCGGCGCGAATTTGATCGCCATCGGTCATCGCCAAAGATATCGGCAAGCGGCAGCACATGAAATGACGGGAACTGGCGGATCGGCGTATTGTCATCATTTTCCGTCTTCCTCGTTACTGCAAACAAAAAAGGGGATCTGTATTACGTGGTCGATTCAAAGTGCCAAGCCTATGTCGAGGCATATACTAAGCCTGATAGCAACGTTTACGGGGGATGACATGCTGCAAAGATCGATACTCGCTGTGCTGTTCGTCATGTTCGGAAATCTCGCTGATGCCGACGCACAGCCAGTGCGCGACGCTACACGCGGTGAGTTGCTGTACTCGACGCATTGCATTGCCTGCCACGACGCCCAGGTGCATTGGCGCGACAAGAAACTCGCCAGGAACTGGATAAGTCTCCTGGCGGAGGTACGTCACTGGCATAAATTCTCAGAGCTTGGGTGGGGTGATGAAGACGTTTCGGCGGTAGCTCGATACCTGAATGCCCTCCACTACCACTACCCCACGCCGGACTGACCCGGAAGATATTGCAATGCCGATAGATTCGACGCTCCGGCCTTGGTGGCTTGAGCCGCTGTCGGCAAAGACAGCCGACCTTGCTGGATATTAGCAATTGCCAAAATGCCTGGAGGTCTTGCATGAGACAAGGAACAGAACGATTCCTGATATTTCTAGCCCTCGCAATTGTTCTGGCAGCCGCATGGTTTAAGCCTCTGGAGATCGCCGCCACAGAACAGGTTGATGCCGGACTCAAGCGGGCACTAGTGAGCTTCGCCACAGCGCGGGCATTGAACGCAATCATTTCGGTAGCTCAAGGCACTGAGATCGCCGTTGAGCCTGCCGGAGTCGGTGTGAAATTTGCTCCGGGGCAGGTTCTGCGTCCAATTAACGATTTGGTGGCTCAATTTGCGGAACTGATGCTGGCAGCGAGCGTTGCCTTCGGGGTCATGAAAGCCTTGATCAGCATTGGTAGTTATTGGGTAGTGTCCATTTTTCTGACGGCTTTCGCACTAGGCTGGACTTGGTTTCGCTGGCGAGGGCGGAAATCCCCGGTCTGGCTTGCAAGAGTCCTGTTTGTACTGCTGCTTGTTCGATTTGCCGTACCGCTAGTCACTGTCGGAAGCGATGCGATATTCCAGAGGTTTCTGAACGGAGACTACAGCGCAAGCCAGAATGCGATTGACGGAAATTCTGGGCAATTGGCAACTCTTAGCCAACTCCCCGCCGAGTTGAAAACTGGAACCGGGATTGGCGAACGCATCAAGGGATGGTGGTCCCAGAATATCGATTTTGTTGACTCGCGCGTTGAGAAGCTGAAACAAGTTGCCAGCCAAGTGGCCGAGCACATCGTCAAGCTTATTGTTGTTTTTCTGATGCAAACAATCGTGTTGCCATTGTTATTGTTCTGGGCTTTGTATAGAGCCGGCAAGGAGATGTTTGATTCGCCGTCACGGGCGGAAGGATGATCTTGCCTTTTGGTTTCGTAACCGCTGCTACGTGTTAGATTTCCCCAGCACTTTCCGCTTCTATCGCTTCAACGCGGATTCCCCGGGACCATTGGCGTCTCCTGTAGCCACGGCGCCGGCACGGTGCGTTATCTCCTGCCGAATCTCGCGCAGCTTGGCTTTGATGGCCGTTGCGTTCGCGGCGCCCGTGCGGAGCAGGATCTTCTGCCCGGCCGAGCGCGCTTCGAGTTCTGGATCGGCGAACACGAAGAAACCGTCCGATCGCACTAGTAGTCAGTCATCGGAGAATTGATGGAAAAACCCATAGGTGCTCTGTTGAA
>CAYHXK010000017.1:0-16323 GCA_964360125.1 uncultured Sterolibacterium sp. | reverse complement strand
CAGCGTGACCGAGTCGAAGGCGGTGGACAGGCGCTTGGCCGGCAGACCCTCGGAGACTTTCTTGAAGCGGCGGTTGGTGCGGAAGGCGTCGCCCTCGCCGGCGAACATGCGGGTCGGATCTTCGTTCTCCCGCTTGAAGGCGAACACGCCGGCTGTGAACGGGAAGCTGCCGGGCAGGTTCTCGCGCATCAGGAAACGCAGCACCTCGCCCTCGTCCTCGAAACGCGGCAGCGCGACCTTGCGTATCCGGGTGCCGCTGAGCGAGGTGGTGGTCAACGCGGTGCGCAGTTCCTGGTCGCGGATCCTGACCACATATTCGTCCTGGGCGTAAAGCTCGACGGTCTTCGGCCACTGCTCCAGCAGTTTTTTAGCGCGCGCGTCGAGCTGGCCGTCTTTCCAGGCGATCAGTTCACCAAACTGCGCATCGAAATCCTTGGATAGTTTGCCGCAGCCTTCGAAGATCGCCTTTGCGGTGCGCAAAGATTGACGCTCGCGGGCAATCACTGCCTGCTTCGCCGTATGCCGGTGATAGGCGCGCAGCGCCTCGGCGATCTCGGCCAGGTAACGGGTGCGCGCAGTCGGCACGATGGCGCGCGACACCGACGACTGCTTGACCGCAACTTGCGGCAGCGTCCCGGCCGCGGCTGGCAGTCCGAGCTCTTGCAGGCGGGCAAGCATCGCCTGATACAGCGCGGTGACGCCGTCGTCGTTGAAACGCGCCGCCATGGTGCCGAACACCGGCATCTCTTCCGCCGGCCCGGAGAAGCGCTCGCGGTTGCGCTGGACTTGCTTGCGCACGTCGCGCAGGGCATCCTCGGCGCCCTTGCGGTCGAACTTGTTGATGGCGACGAAGTCGGCGAAGTCGAGCATGTCGATTTTTTCCAGTTGGCTGGCCGCGCCGAATTCCGGCGTCATGACGTAGAGCGAACAATCGACATGCGGCACGATGGCCGCGTTGCCCTGGCCGATGCCGGAAGTCTCGACGATCACCAGATCGAATCCGGCCAGCTTGCAGGCGGCGATCACCTCGGGCAGCGCCGCGGAAATTTCCGAGCTGGTGCTGTTGTCAAAATTCCGGGTCGCCATCGAGCGCATGAAAATGTTGCGATGCTCGATGGCGTTCATGCGGATGCGGTCGCCCAGCAGCGCCCCGCCGGTGCGCTTGCGCGTGGGGTCGATGGAGACGATGGCGATCTGCAACTGGTCGTTGCGGTCCAGCCGGAAGCGGCGCACCAGTTCGTCGGTGAGCGAGGACTTGCCGGCGCCGCCGGTGCCGGTGATGCCCAGCGTCGGCGTGCCGAGTTTGGCGGCGGCCTCGATCAACTGTTGCTTCAGCGTTGCGGGATAGACGCCGTTCTCCAGCGCCGTGACGATCTGCGCCAGCTTGCGGCGGTCGCCCGCCTGGAGCGCCTGGAGCACTGCGCCCGGCGGCGGCGCCAGCAGTCCCAGATCGACGTCGGCGCGCTCCACCACATCGTTGAGCATGCCCTGCAGGCCAAGCATCTGGCCGTCCTCCGGCGAGTAGATGCGGGTGATGCCGTAGGCGTGCAATTCCGCGATTTCGGCCGGGACGATCACCCCGCCGCCGCCGCCGAATACCTTGATATTCTCGCCGCCGTTCTGCCGCAGCAGGTCCAGCATGTATTTGAAGTACTCGACGTGGCCGCCCTGGTAGGAAGTCACGGCGATGCCCTGGACATCCTCCTGCACGGCGGCATTGACGATCTCGCCGACCGAGCGGTTGTGGCCGAGATGGATCACTTCGACGCCGGTCGCCTGCATGATGCGGCGCATGATGTTGATGGCGGCGTCATGGCCGTCGAACAAGGAGGCTGCGGTCACAAAACGGACTTTGTGCTTGGGCTTGTAGGGAACGATCTTGTGAGCAATGCTGAGATCGGTCATGGCGGCGGCTCCGGTTGAACACTTCCAGACCCTATCTTAGAAGCATGGGCAGGTTTGCGCCATGGTCGGAGTTGTCTAATACTATGCAAAATATGCCATAATTTTATGGAAACCATGCCACCCCACAAACCTCCCAGCCATCGCTCTTCCGTCGCCATCGGCTTCGTTTCCGGGATTACTTCTGGCTTGCAGCGCTCCGGAGTGAATCCCGAGGAAATGCTGAATCGTGCAGGAATTGCCACGCAACTCATAAAGCCAGCGGACGCGCGCATCCCCGTGGCACGCTATGCCGCGCTCTACCGCCTGATCAGCGAACAACTCGACGACGAAGCCTTCGCCCTGTTCTCCCGCCCCTTGCGGCGCGGCACTTTCGAGTTCCTGTGCCGCAGCGTGCTCAGCGCGGCCAGCCTGGAAGAGGCGCTGGAGCGCATCGCCCGCTTCCTGCGCACGGTGCTCGACGATTTCTCAGTGAGCCTGGAAAAATCCGACAATGCCGCGATTCTGACGATCTCCCAGCAACAGCCGCTGCCGGTGGGCGCGTCCGGCCGGGTGTTCGCTTTCGAGTGGCTGCTGCGCATGATCCATGGTCTGGCTGCCTGGCTGGTGGCGCGACCGCTGGTACTGGACGAGGTGGACTTCCCCTACCCGCCGCCGTCCCATGCGGCCGATTACGAACTGGTGTTCGCGCCGCACTATGGCTTTAATGCAGCGCGGCTGGAGGCGCGCTTCTCGCTGGACAGCCTGGCGCTGCCGATCCGCCGTGACGAAGCCGCCTTGCGCCTGTTCCTGGTGGACGCGCCGGCCAGCATCACCACCCTCTACCGCCGCGACCGCGCGCTGGCCACCCGCGTGCGCGCCGCCTTGCGCGCCGCCCTGCCCGCGCATCGCCTGCTGCCCGACATTGCCCGTTCCCTGTTCCTCTCGCCACGCACCTTGCACCGGCGGCTGAAAGAGGAGGGCACCAGTTACCAGGCGATCAAGGACGCCATGCGCCGCGAACTCGCCATCGAGGGACTCAGCAAAACCGCCCTGCCCCTCTCCCGCATCGCCGCCGACCTGGGCTTCGCCGACGCTTCGGCTTTCTATCGCGCCTTTTCCGCCTGGACCGGGGAGGGACCGAGGGAGTTCCGGCGGCGCAGCGGGGGTTAGGCAGGCTGCCCGGGGATCAGGCCGCTACAACTGCCACCGCGTGGCAATGACACAAGCAATCCTTCGCCACTCATCCGTGGTTCCCTGCTGGTTTAGCCTGAATAAGCCGAGCCGGGGTAGTCGGTTTGAAGGACTTTGAAACCAAGCCTTTTCATCCTGCCAATGGTAGACTCTGCCCGTTCTGGAATGGCGGGAATAATATATTTGGTTCCAGTGGGGAGTTCACTGTTTAAAAAGTGATTTGCGCAAGCCATCCTAACTTCTCAAATGCTCAAAAATTTCAATCTAGGCCTGCGCGAAAAACTGGTAGTGATCGTTGTTGCCGGCATCGTGGTCGGTTTCATGCTGCTCGGCGCCTTCCGAATTTACAACGCCAAACAGAGCATTAACGAGGAAATCGATCGTTCCGGCAACGAACGCATTACGCTGATCGCGGAAGCGCTGTCCAATTTGATCGTCGGGTACGACTATAGCAACATGGAATTCCTTGCCGAGCGCATCGTCAAGTTGCAGGATGTTCAGCAGATCACCATACGCAACCAGGCCGGCAAAATCATGGTGACCCGCAAAAGCAGTAACTTTAACCAAGCCCTCAATGCATTGGACTATGAATCGCCGGTGCTGTTTTCCGGCAAACCCGTTGGCAGCGTGGCGCTACGAATATCGCTCGAACGTTACGAGCAATCGATTCGCAGAACGTCCATGAATATTTTCCTGTTGTTTGCTGTGTTTGCCATATTCCTTGGCGTGCTGCTGTATGTCGTGACTTCCAAGGCGATCATTCAGCCGATCGGGCATTTTCGCGATCTCATGAAAGAAATCCTCAACGACCCCAGCGGACGGGTGCGGCCCAAACTGGAAATCGCCAGCCAGGATGAAATCGGCGAACTCGCCGCCATTTTCAACACCATGAATGACAAGGTTCATGACTACCAGCAACGCCTGCAGGAAAAATACATTCTCGCGGACTCGAACTTGCTGGCGACCAATGAGCAACTCAAGGCACGCACGAAACAACTGGAAATTGCGCTGGCCCAGGTAGAACAACTGGCAACCACCGACAGTCTGACCCAGTTGCCGAACCGCCGCCATTTCGACACTTTTCTCGCGACTGCCACCCCTCGTGTCCTCAGGTTCAACGAGTCCGTCTGCTTGCTTGTGATCGATGTCGATAATTTCAAGCAGATCAATGACCAGCATGGGCATGGCGTCGGCGATTACGTACTCCAGGAACTGGCAAGACTGTTTAAATCACGAACCCGCGAAACGGATATCTGCGCACGGATGGGTGGAGACGAATTTGCTTTACTGCTCTGTCACGCCGACAAGGATGAAGCGCTCGCATTGTCGCAAGATTTATTGCATAAAGTCAGTGAGCATTCCTTCGTGGCGAAGGGTCAGAAACTGCTGGTCATGCTCAGCATCGGCATCGCCCAGCTCGAGGCGGAGATCCATGACACCGAAATGCTTTATGGGGCCGCCGATACGGCGTTATACGAAGCAAAGCGCCGTGGGCGCGGTCAGGTTGTGGTCTATCCTTTTGCCTGAAACAGAGGCATCCGTCCTACGAGTAGTGGAGAAATCATGCAGATAAGAACCGGCTTTAACTTGATGCTCGCCTGCCTGTTTGCGGCTGCGGCTTTGGTTGCTGCAAGTCCTGCCGGTGCAACCGAAATCCGGCGCACGGATTTATTCCTCGGGTCGGTGGCCATGGACGTTCCGGCGGAAATGGTCAGGCGCCTGACGCTCCTGGCTAAATACCTCAGCAGCAAAACCGGTTACAACGTCTTGTTTCGCGCTTCCCCAAACCTGAACTCCGCCGTGGAAGATCTTGGGACGGGAAATACGCATTTAGCCTATCTGACCCCGGTGGCCTATATCGAAGCGCATGAAAAATATTCTGCGGCAGCCCTCGTCAGCCCGCTTACCCATGGCAAAGCCACTTTCAACCTGGTGATCGCCGTCAGGAATGACAGCCCGGTCAAGGCTGTGCAGGATCTGCGCGGTAAGAGTTTCGCCTTCGGTGATGAAAAGGCCCTGCTGCAGCCCGCCGTGGTCATGGGGGCAGGCATCAAGCTGGAGGATTTTGCTTCCTATGCCTATCTCAAGCATTACGACAACATCGCCAAGGCGCTCCTGAACGGGGATTTCGACGCCGGCATCCTGAAGGACACCATTGCCGAAAAATACAAACTACAAGGGCTACGCATCATTCATGTTTCGCCGCCCCTGGCTTCCTATCTTTTCGCCGCCAGCGGCCGTCTTCCCCCGGAAACCATTGCCCGGCTGAAAACCGCGCTGCTGGCGCTTAAACCGGACACAGCCGAAAACCAGGCCGTCTTGCGCGCCCTCGATCCTGCCTACGACGGGTTTGCGGCGGCGGAAGACAAGGACTACCAGGGGATCCGCAAACTGATCGCGCCTTTGCAGTACAAAAAATAGTCTGGCGGCTCGACTTTTAGAGACTCTGGGTGGCTCTCAAGCACCCACGTGACGCTAACGCGGTGCAATTCTCATGGCCTATTTTGTTCTTGGGAAAGTTTCTACAATCGCTTCGGCGGCTTGCCGCATGGCCGGAACATAGCCCAGCAACTGGTCCAGCGACATTCGTACTACAGGCGCCTGCGCCGCGATTGCGGCGCAGGCCCTGTTTCTATCGAGCATCACGGGAACCGCGACCGCGATGATTCCCAGGAGATTTTCCTGATTGTTGATGCCGATTCTGCGCCTCCTCGTTTCCTCGATCTCGCGGCGCAGCGCCGTGCGGTCGGTGATCGTATTCCCGGCAACGGCACGAAGTGGGAGCGTATCCAGCAATTTGTCCCGTTTGCCCTTAGGCAGCAGGCTTAACAGCAGCTTGCCCGTGGCGGTGCAATGCAAGGGCACGGTGGAGCCGGGCTGCAAGTGTACGCGCAAGGGCCACTGGGTTTCCACGCGGTCGATATAGACAATCTCGGTGCCGTTCAGCATCGTCAGATTGCACGTCTCGCCTATCTGTTCGACCAGGTCCCGCAGTATCGCGTGACGTTCCGCCGCGGGTCCCGAATTCATCATGAGATTCAGCGAGAACCGGTTGACGCGGCTGGAGCATTCGTAATGGCGGCTGCCGACGCTGCGGGCGATCAGCCAGCTTTCCTGAAGCTGCTGCAGGATGCGGTGCACCGTCGGTTTCGGCAGTTCGATGGCGTCCACGATATCCGCTAGCGATAGTGGCCGTCTCGACTCCGCCAATATTTCCAGAATCCGGAACGCCCGGATTGCCGCCGAGTTAGCCTGATTGCTTTTCATGCATCGATTCCTCCGGTTTTCGGGACAAATATATCGCTCATTTCGAATTATCGAGCATTTAAGCATGAACTTTTCAGTTAATCGAGACAAAAATATCGGCGACTTTTGTTCCAATGCGTTCGTTGCCTTCCCGTTCGCGGGCGCTAGCGAGCAAAGGGACGCGGCATACATATACAACACTATCTGGCGCAGACCCGGTGCAAAGACTCAGGGTTCCGCGCCGATGCGCGCAACGACTAACGTAATTACAGGGAGGAGCACTACATGGGAAAGAGCGAAGCCAACGCCATGCGCGAAATTGCAACCGGCGTGACGCGCATGACGCCCTCGGAGGCATTCGTCGAAACGCTGGTGGCCAACGGCGTGACCGACGTGTTCGGCATCGTCGGCTCGGCGTGCATGGATGCTCTCGACATCTTTCCGGCCGCCGGCATCCGTTACATCCCGACGGTGCATGAGCAGGGCGCGGCCCATATGGCCGACGGCTATGCCCGGGTGTCGGGACGCCACGGCGTGTGCATGGCGCAAAACGGTCCCGGCATCACCAACTTCGTGACCGCCGTGGCTGCCGCCTATTGGGCGCACAGCCCGGTGGTGGTAATCACGCCCGAGAGCGGCACGATGTCGATGGGGCTCGGCGGCTTCCAGGAGACCGACCAGTTGCCGATCTTCTCCAAGATCACCAAATACCAGGGCCATGTCAATAATCCGCGGCGGATGGCTGAAATCACCGGCCGCTCCTTCGATCGTGCGATGCTCGAGATGGGGCCGGCGCAACTGAATATTCCGCGCGACTATTTTTACGGCGATTACGAATTCGAGGTGCCGCAGCCGATCCGCGTCGAACGCGGCCCCGGCGGCGCCAGGAGCCTGGACGAAGCGGCGGAACTGCTGGCCGCGGCCAAGTTCCCGGTGATCGTCTCGGGTGGTGGCGTCGTCATGTCGGCCGGCGTCGCTGCCTGCGTCGCGCTCGCCGACCTGCTCGGCGCCCCGGTCGTCAATAGCTACCTGCATAACGATTCCTTCCCGGCCAATCATCCGCTGTGGTGCGGCCCGCTCGGCTACCAGGGATCGAAGGCCGGCATGAAGCTGATGGCCCAGGCCGATGTCGTGCTGGCGCTCGGCACCCGCCTCGGCCCTTTCGGCACCCTGCCGCAGCATGGCATGGATTACTGGCCGAAGCACGCCAAGATCATCCAGGTCGATGCCGATGCGAAAATGCTCGGCCTGGTCAAGAAGATCTCGGTCGGCATCTGCGGCGATGCGAAAGCCGCCGCCGAAGCCCTGACCGAACGACTCAAGCAGAAACAACTCGCCTGCAAGGCCAACGGCAAGCAGCGCCTGGAGACGATAGCCAAGGAGAAAGCCGCATGGGAAGCCGAGTTGGCTGCCTGGCACCAGGAGCGCGACGCATGGAGCCTGGGAGTGGCCAAGGATAGTCCCTACATGCACCCCCGGCAGATGCTGCGCGAACTGGAAAAGGCGATGCCGGAAAACGCCATGGTGTCCACCGACATCGGCAACATTTGCTCCGTCGCCAACAGCTACCTGCGTTTCAACCGCCCGAACAGCATGTTCGCGGCGATGAGCTTCGGCAATTGCGGCTATGCCTTTCCCACCATCATCGGCGCCAAACTGGCCGCGCCGGATCGCCCGGCGGTCGCCTATGTCGGCGACGGCGCCTGGGGCATGAGCTTCGGCGAGATCCTGACCTGCGTGCGCGAGAAGATCCCCGTCACCGCCGTGGTGTTCCACAACAAGCAGTGGGGCGCGGAGAAGAAGAACCAGGTGGATTTCTACAACAACCGCTTCCAAGGCACCAATCTGGAGAACCCGAGCTTTGCCGCAATCGCCCGTTCCATGGGCGCCGAGGGCATGGTCATCGACAAGCTTGCGGATGTCGGGCCGGCATTGCGGGCCGCCTGCGCGGCGCAGAAAAGCGGCAAGACCACCATCATCGAGGTGCTGGTGACGCAGGAGCTGGGCGATCCGTTCCGCCGCGACGCCTTGTCCAAGCCGGTGCGCTTCCTCGACAAGTATAAGGAGTACATTTGAAGCAGTAGCCACGGACTGCGCGAGAGCGCTTGTCCGAACTAAACGCTAACGCGTTATATAAAATAAAAAGGAGGAAACATGAAAAGCTGGTTCGATACACCCATAGTCAAGTTGGCGACAGCCTTTATCTGCATCCTGTCCACGGCAGGCGCAGCCTTAGCGCAGGAGAATTACCCTCAGCGGCCCATCGAAACCATCGTACCCTGGGGTCCCGGCGGGGGCGCCGACCAGTTGGCGCGCAAGATCGGCAAACTGCTGGAAGCCGATCTCAAGACGTCTTTCCCGGCTCTTAACGTTCCTGGCGCGACAGGCAATGCCGGCATGACCAAGTTGCTCGCCGCGCCGGCGGATGGCTACTCCATCGCGATCCTGATCGGCGATACCGCAGCCACGCTAATATCGGGTGGTGCGCGCTGGAAGTTGCCCGATGTCACGCCGCTCGGCATCCTGATGCGCCAGAATTCCGGCCTTTTCGTGCAGCAGGCCAGCCGCTTCAAGACCTGGAACGATGTCGTGACGGAAGCCAAGGCCAAGCCGGGCACGATCAAGGTGGCGATTCTCGGCTTCGGCAGCATCGACGACATGACGGTCAGCTACCTTGCCGGCAAAGGGGTCACCCTGGTCCCGGTGCCCTATGCCAGCCCCGGCGAGCGATATACCTCGATACTCGGCGGGCATGTGGACCTGTTGTTCGAGCAGGCGGGCGACATCCACAGTTTCCTCGCCAGCAAGCAGGTACGCCCTTTGCTCTTCTTCAGCGAGGACCGTCTCGAAGGCTTTGCGGATATTCCCTCCTCCAAGGAAGCTGGGCTGGAAATCTACCTGCCGCAATTCCGCTCCATCGTAACCAAGGCAGGCACCGATCCGCAGCGCGTCAAATTGCTTGCCGACGCCATTGCCAAGGCGGCAAGCACGCCTGAGTACGCTGCTTTCCTTAAGGAGTCTTTGGCTCGGAAAGACAGTTTCATTCCGGCGGGAGAAGCGCAGAAATTTATTGCCGGCGAAATCGCCACGATGCAGAAAGTGAGCGGCAAGAAATAGCGTCACGCCGAACCCGATAAAAGGAGATCCTTATGTTGAATCGCTTACTGCGTGCCGCGCCCTATATCTTGCTGCAGATCTGCGCGATTTACCTGTACAACGTGGCGGTTCGGTTCGACTATACGGCGCCGGCGGGGCGCATCGGGCCGGACGCCTGGCCGAAGTTGATTCTGGTCCTGCTGGGTGCGGCATGCGTCTACGAAATTGTGAAGAACCTGCTGGTCGGTGAGTCCTTCGATGCCGCGGGTCTGCTCGGCAAATTAATGAAAGATGCGGGCGCCGGAGAAGATGGCGCCAGCCAGGCTAGCTATCCGTTGCGCCTGTGGGCCGGCATCGGTTTAACCATCGCCTTCATACTTTCGATCGACACCCTTGGTTTCTTCATTGCCACCAGCGCTTATCTTGCGTTGTTCATGGCCATCGGCCGCTACCGCCGCTGGGGCGTGATCGCCGGCACCAGTCTTCTCGGCAGTCTGGCCATCATGTTCGTGTTCATGAAGATCGTGTACGTTTCCTTGCCGCTCGGTACGGGACCATTCCTGGCAGTATCGGGCGCCTTGCTTGCCGTCATGGGAGTGCGTTGATCATGGACATCATCGTCAGCCTGGGCGCCGGATTCCTGGAGGTATTCCAGCCGTTCAATCTGTTTATTCTGGTGATCGGCCTGGTATTGGGCATGCTGGTGGCGGTTCTGCCCGGACTCACGCTGGTCATGGGCGTGGTGCTGGCCCTGCCTTTCACTTACAGCATGGGTCTGCTGCCGGCGATCATCCTGCTGACCGCGATGTATGTTTCGGGCACCTATGGCGGCGCTTTCACGGCGATACTTTTCCGTATTCCCGGCGAGCCGATCGACGTACCGCTGTTGTGGGATGGCTATGCCATGGCGCGCAAAGGAATGCCGGCCAAAGCGCTGGGCTGGACCCTGTTCGCAGCCCTGGGGGGCGGCCTGATCGCGGCGACGGTCATGGTGTTTCTGTCTCATCCGGTGGCGAAATTCGCGCTCACACTCTCTTCGCCGGAGTACTTCGCCATCCTGCTTTTCGGCATGGCGAGCGTCGTATCGCTCGGCGGCGGCTCCATCACCAATGCCTTCATCAGTCTGTTTCTCGGTCTGCTGATCGCCACCGTCGGGGTCGACCCGATTTACGGCGCCGAACGCTTCGCCTTCGGCGTCCCTTTCCTCCAGGATGGCATCGAGTACTTGCTGGTCATGGTGGGCGCATATGGCTTGGGCGAGGTTTTTTATCGCCTGGAGAAAGGTTTCCAGAGCGAGGGAGAATCCGCCGATACCGATCACAAGATCGAGACCGAATTCCCGACCCTGGCTGAAATCGGCCAGGTCAAAGGAACATTCCTGCGCAGTTCGATCCTGGGAATCATTATCGGGATCGTTCCCGGCGCCGGAGCGACCATCGCTTCCTTCGTTTCCTATGGCGCGGAAGCCCAGTACGGCAAGCGGCGCAAAGAGATGGGCAGCGGCATTGCGGAAGGCATCGTGGCGCCGCAGACCGCAGCCACCTCATCGGTCGGCGGCGCGCTGATTCCGCTGCTGACCATGGGCATTCCCGGCAGCGGCGCGACCGCGATTATCCTCGGCGCGTTTCTGCTGCATGGAATGCAGCCGGGCCCGCAGATTTTTGTCACTTCGGGTCCCTTGGTCTATGCCGTGTTCGCCTCGCTGTTTGTCAGCATTATCGGCATGTGCATACTGGGGTACTTTGCCATCAAGCCGCTGGTGAAGGTACTGAATATGCCCGAACCTGTCGTTTCCGCCTTCGTCGTCATGTTCTGTTTCATCGGGGCTTTCGCCGCGCGCAACAACCTGTCCGATCTTTATGTCATCACGGCGTTTGGCATCCTCGGCTATCTTTTCGACAAGTTCAAGTTCCCGATTGCCCCGCTGGTGCTGGGCTCGATACTCGGGCCACTGGCGGAAAGCGCTTTCATGACCATGATGGTGAGCGAAAACAACGACTGGACCGTGCTGATCGCCCGGCCAGTCAGCGCCACGGTGATGGTGATGGCGGTCATCGCCCTGGTCTACCCGATCCACCGGCAGTTGCGCGAACGCCGGGCGGCACTCGCGGATAAACCATGAGAGGTAATGGAAGATGAATACTTCGGCAGACGAAGCCGTTGCCGTACTCGTCGATCGGGCGCGTGCGGCCCAGGCGATCTACGAGGACTACACGCAGGAACAGGTGGACGAGGTCGTCACTGCCGCGGGCTGGGCGATCATGCAGCCCGAGCGCAACCGCCTGCTGGCGGAGATGGCGGTGCGGGATACGGGATGCGGCAATGTCGAGGACAAGGTACTCAAGAACCACCGCAAGACGCTGGGCTTGCTGCGCGACTTGAGGGGGGCCAGGAGCGTAGGGGTCATCGCCGAATATCCGGAACGGGGCATCGTCGAGATCGCGCGGCCGGTTGGCGTGGTGGCGGCGATCACCCCGTCCACCAATCCGGCGGCCACGCCCGCCAACAAGATCATCAACGCCCTCAAGGGACGCAATGCGATCATCATCGCGCCTTCGCCCAAGGGTCTGACCACCTGCGCCACCCTGGTCGGCTACATTCACGCCGAACTGGAGAAGGTCGGGGCGCCGCCGGATCTGGTGCAGGTCCTGCCGGCCCCCATAACCAAGGAGGCGACGCGGGAACTGATGCGTCAGGCCAATCTGGTGGTGGCGACCGGCTCGCAGAGCAACGTGCGGGCGGCCTATGCCAGCGGGACGCCGGCGTTCGGCGTGGGGGCGGGCAACGTCTGCGCTATCGTGGATGCCTCGGCGAACTTGCGCGAGGCGGCGCAAAACATTGCCCGCTCCAAGGCATTCGATAACGCGACCAGCTGCTCCTCCGAAAACAGCGTGGTCATACTCGATGCCGTGTATGAGCAGACATTGCTGGCGCTGGGCGAAGCCAGCGGCGTGCTGCTGAATGGCGCAGAGAAGAACCGCTTGCAGTCGCTGATGTGGTCGGGCGGCAAGCTCAATCCGGCGGTGACGGCCCAGCCCGCGCCGCGCATCGCCGCGCTCGCCGGCTTGGAGCGGGCAGGGTTCGCGACGGCGAAATTCCTGATGGTCGAGGAATCCGGCAGCGGCCCGGATCATCCCTTCTCCGGCGAGAAGCTCTCGCCCGTACTCGCCGTCTATCGCGCCCGCGATTTCGATCATGCCTGCAAGCTAGTCGCGGAGATTTATGCCTATCAGGGCGCGGGGCATTCGGTCGGCATCCACAGCAGCGACGACGCACATGTCGCGCGCCTGGGACTGGAACTGCCGGTATGCCGCGTCATCGTAAACCAGGCGCATTGCTTCGCCACCGGCGGCAACTTCGACAATGGCCTGCCATTTTCTCTGTCCATGGGTTGCGGTACCTGGGGACGCAACAATTTCTCCGACAACATGAATTACCGGCACTACCTCAACATTACGCGCATCGTGCGCAAGATTCCCGAGCAGGTTCCGTCCGAGCAGGAAATCTTCGGCGACTACCTGCGCAAGTTCCGCTGATCGTGGAACACCGTGCGGCAGTTCCGGCCAGGCCGGACCGTTCAAGGGAGTCCGGCCTGCCGAGAACCATACGCGCGTATGTGGACTTCCAGGCGGCGCAGCGGCCCGACGCCGTCTATCTGATCGCAGCGGAGTCGGGCATGACCATGACGTTCGCGGAACTACAGCGGACATCGCGGCGGCTCACTCACTATCTGTCCAGTCTAGGCATCCGGCCGGGCGAGAAGGTGGCGCTGTTCATGCACAACGGCTACCAGGCCTGCCGGCTATTCATCGGCGCCATGTACGGCGGCTTCTGCGTGACCCCCCTCAACCTGCTGGCGCAATCCTCGCAACTCGAATATGTGCTGGAGCATAGCGACGCGCGTATCGTGTTTGTCGCTCCCGATCAGATGGAGCGCCTCGACGCAGCCTTGGCGAGCGTGGCGCGGGAGATCCGGATCGTTCGCTGCGACATCGACGCCGAAGAATTCATTTCCGCACCGGACGGCATGGACGATCTGCCCGCGGTAGGCGAGGAAGACGATGCGCTGATGATGTATACCTCCGGCACCACCGGGAAGCCGAAAGGGGTGGTGTTGGCGAACCGGTCGGTGATCTCGGGCGGGCAATTCGTGTCGGCGGCGCACCAACTGGGGCCGAGCGACCGGGTCATGGCGTCGTTGCCGCTCTACCACATCAATGCCCAGATCGTCACCGCCACGTCGCCGCTGATACACGGCGGCAGTCTGGTGCTGCCGCATCGCTTCAGCGTCACCCACTTCTGGGAACTGGTGGCGCAGTATCGTTGCACCTGGATCAATGTGGTCCCGACCATCATCTCCTACCTGCTGAACGGATCCGATCCGGTCGAGCGCGGACTGGACATCGGCGGCGTGCGCTTCTGCCGCTCCGCCTCCGCGCCGCTGGCGCCCAGCCAGCATCGCGCCTTCGAAGACAAGTTCAAGATCGGCGTGATCGAAACCATGGGCCTGACGGAGACAGCGGCGCCATGCTTCACCAATCCCCTGGATCCCGCCAAGCGCAAGATCGGCAGCCCCGGACAGGCCTACGGCAACCAAGCCAGGATAGTAGACCCGCAAGGCAACGCGCTGCCGCCGCATGAAACCGGCGAGATCATGGTGCGCGGCCCGAACGTGATGAAGGGCTACTACAAGGATCCGGAAGAAACGGCCCGCGCCAGCACCGCCGACGGCTGGCTGCACACCGGCGACCTGGGCCATATGGACGAGGACGGCTTCGTTTTCGTCACTGGCCGGATCAAGGAACTGATCATCAAAGGCGGCGAAAACATCGCGCCGCGCGAGATCGACGAGGCCTTGCTGAAACACCCGGCGGTACTGGAGGCCGCGGCAGCGGGCATTCCCGACCCGCATTACGGTCAGGAGATCATGGCCTGCGTGGTGTTGAAGCCGGGTCACCAATGCTCCGAGGCGGAATTGCGGAAATTTTGCCTGCCCGCCCTCGGCAAATACAAGACGCCGAAAATCATCCGCTTCCTGAGCGAACTGCCCAAGGGACCTTCGGGGAAGGTCCAGCGTCTCAAGTTGTTGGAGCAAACCTGATACGCCGGCGACTGCCTGACAGTCGCTTCTGTTCCCCCCGATCCATAGCAAGTGCATTCATTCGATCAAGGCCAACAATGACCAAGCATCCCCATCTCGACAGGATTATCGCCGACGCGCTCATCCTCGGTTCGGTTCGCGTCGCGGTCGCTTATCCTTGCAGCGCGAGCTCGATCGAGGCCACGGTATCGGCCCAGCATCTGGGGCTGATACAGCCAATCATGGTCGGGCCGCGCAGCCGGATCGAATCGATCGCGGCAGCGAACAATCTTGACCTGAGCGGCATGGAGTTCCTTGAAACCGGGGAAGATCCGATCTCCGCCGCCCAGGCCTCGGTGGAACTTTGCCGCACGGCGCGGACCAACGTCATCATGAAGGGCAGTCTGCACACCGACGAATTGCTCGGCGTGGTCGTCGGTAAAGAAGGCGGAATGCGCACCAACAGGCGGATGAGCCATGTCTTCGTTTTGGATATCCCACATAATTCCCGGCCGCTGCTGATGGCCGATTGCGTCATCAACATCAACCCAGGTTTGTTGGAGAAGCGCGACATCATCCAGAACGCGATCGACCTGGCGCATGCATTGAAAATCGCGCGGCCTTATGTCGCGATACTGTCGGCGGTCGAGACGATCAACCCGGCGATTCCCGGCACGATCGAAGCCGCGGCGCTAAGCAAGATGGCGGAGCGGGGACAGATTACCGGGGCGGTGGTCGACGGCCCGCTCGGCTACGACATCGCCATATCCATCGAAGCGGCGCGCATCAAGGGCATCAATTGGCCCCATGCCGAACGCCCGGACATCCTGATCATGCCCAATCTGGAGGCCGGCAACATGCTGTATAAACAGATGGTCTATGTCGCGAAAGCGGAGTGCGCCGGCATTGTCCTCGGCACCAAGGTCCCGATCGTGCTTACCAGCCGCGCCGATTCGCCCAAGGCCCGGGTCGCTTCCTGTGCGCTTGCCATCGTTCAGGCACTCGCCCTGTCCGGGGACAAACTGGCGGCCTAGTCTTCTTCTTCGTGCGTTTTGTGCTGGGCGACCAGTTTTTGCTGTAGGCCTGGCGGCAGCGCCGCGTAGCGGCTGAACTCGATGGTGTAGCTGCCCTGGCCGCCCGTCAGCGACTTCAGGCGCGATTGGTAGTCGGCGATCTCGGCCAGCGGCACTTCGCCGGCGATTGCCACCACGCCAAGGCCACGACCGCCGGTGCCGGTGATATGCCCGCGCCGCCCGGCGAGATCGCCGGTCAGGTCGCCGATGGCCGACTCGGGCGCCGTCACTTCGATGCTGACGATGGGTTCCAGAACTATGGTGGCCGCATCGCGGATCGCCGCCATCGCCGCCTTGCGGCCGGCGGCCACGAAGGCAACTTCCTTGGAGTCGACCGGGTGGTGTTTGCCGTCATGCACCACCACGCGCAGGTCCACCACCGGTTGCCCGGCAATGACGCCGGCATCGAGGGCCTGGCGCACCCCTTTTTCCACCGCCGGGATGAACACGCCTGGGATGGTGCCGCCCTTGACCGCGTCGACAAACTCGAAACCGGCGCCGCGTTCCAGCGGTTCGACGCGCAACGACACCTCGCCGAACTGGCCGGCGCCGCCGCTCTGCTTCTTGTGGCGATAGGTGGCTTGGGCAGTACGCGTAATGGTCTCGCGATAAGGAATGCTGGGCGGAGCGGTCGACACTTCCAGCTTGTACTGCCCCGCCATTTTCTCCAGCTTGCTGCGCAAATGCATCTCGCCCAGGCCGCGAATCACGGTTTCGTTGCTGCTCGGATGGCGCTCCACGGCGAAGCAGGGG
>CAYHXK010000016.1:0-16344 GCA_964360125.1 uncultured Sterolibacterium sp. | reverse complement strand
ACTAGTCGACAGTCAGAGTTCCACGTCGTAATAGTAGGATTTCTGCGGCACACTCGATTCCTTGTCATGCCTGAGTTGTTCCTGGTTTTGCGGCTTGTCCCACCATAACGCGCGGCCGCGCTTTTGTTCCTCGAGTTCTTCCGGATGCTTTTCAAGCCACTCGCGCATGAATTTGGTGTGATCGGACTCATAGATTGCCATCGGACTCCCCTTAATAGCCTTGTGTCAGCCCTTGGTGCGAGTGATGCGCACCACTTCGGGTATGCGCCGCATACCGCGCATGATGCGGGCAAGATGCAGGCGGTTGTTGACCTGCAGGGTAAAGTTGAGGGTGGTGTAAATTCCACGCTCATCGTCAATATTGACATTCTGGATGTCGGAGTCGCACTCGGCGATTACCGACGCAATCTTGGCCAGTACGCCACGGCGGTTCTCGGTGACGATGCGGATATTCACTTCGAACTGGCTCTCCTCGGTGCCTGGCTCCCACTCGACATCCACCCAGTTGTCGCGCTCGTGCCCCGCCTTGTTGATGCTGCGGCAGTCGTGCGCATGCACCACCAGTCCCTGCCCCTTGCGGATGACCCCGACGATGGGGTCGCCGGGCACCGGACGACAGCATTTGGCCAACTGCACGGCGATGCCCTTATCGCCGCTGATGACGATGGCGCCTGGCGATTTGCTCTCGACCGCTATGCCGCCTTCCGCCACGCGGCCGGCGGCGAGACGACGCGCCACAATGGCTGCGTGGCGCTTGCCGAGGCCGATGTCGGTAAGCACATCCTTTTTCGATTTCGCGCCGAAGCTGCGCATGAAATGTTCCCATACGGCGCTGCCGATGTCGCCCAGCCGCAGGCCCAAACTGCGCAAGGTCTGGCCGAGCAGGCGTTCGCCCAGCGCGACGGATTCCTCATGCTGCTGCGTCTTGAGAAAGTGGCGTATCTGCGCCCGTGCCTTGCTGCTCTTGACGTAAGCCAGCCAGGCGGGGTTGGGATTGGCGTGCGCCGAAGTAATTATTTCGACGCGGTCGCCGTTTCTCAGTTCGCTGCGCAAGGGCATCAGTTCAAAATTAATGCGGCAGGCGACGCAGCGGTTGCCTATGTCGGTATGTACCGCGTAAGCGAAGTCGACCGAGGTGGAACCGCGCGGCAACACAAGAATCTTTCCCTGCGGAGTAAACACATAGACCTCGTCGGGGAAAAGATCCACTTTGACGTTTTCGAGAAATTCAGCCGAATCGCCCGATGCCGATTGCAACTCAATCAGCGATTGCAGCCACTTGTGGGTTTTCTGCTGCAACTCGGAGAGCGCATTCTCGTTCTTGTACATCCAGTGCGAGGCCACGCCGGACTCGGCGATGTGGTGCATCTCGTGGGTGCGGATCTGCACTTCAACCGGGGTGCCATAGGGGCCGATCAGTGTCGAGTGCAGCGACTGGTAGCCGTTCGCCTTGGGGATGGCGATATAGTCCTTGAATTTGCCCGGCACCGGTTTGTAGAGGCCGTGCAGGGCGCCGAGGGCCAGATAGCAAGTTGGTATGTCCTTGACGATGACGCGGAAGCCGAAGATGTCCAGCACCTGGGAGAAAGACAGGTGCTTATCGCGCATCTTCCGGTAGATGCTGTACAGGTGCTTTTCCCGCCCCATTACTTCGGCCTGGATACCGGCATCGGGCAGGCGCTGCCGCAGCGATTCCATGATCTTTCCGACCACCTGTCGGCGGTTGCCGCGGGCGTTTTTCACCGCCTTTTCGAGCACGCGGTAGCGCAGCGGTCTCAAATGGCGGAAGGCATGCTCCTGCAGTTCGCGGTAAAGGGCATTGAGTCCGAGCCGGTTGGCGATAGGGGCGTATATATCGAGGGTTTCGCGGGCTATCCGACGGCGCTTCGGGGGGGGCACAGCGCTCAGCGTGCGCATGTTGTGCAGGCGGTCGGCGAGCTTGATCAAAATGACGCGGACATCGCGCGCCATGGCCAACAACATCTTGCGGAAATTTTCGGCCTGCGCTTCCTCGAATGACTGGTTTTCGATGCGGTCGATTTTCGAGACGCCGTCGACCAGTTCCGCGACCGCCTTGCCGAATTTGTCGGCGATCTCCTGCTTGGTGAAGGCGGTATCCTCCATCACGTCATGCAGCAGCGCGGCGGTCAGCGCCTGCGAGTCGAGGTGCCAGTCGGCCAGCGTATCGGCGACGGCAAGAGGATGCGAGATATAGGGATCGCCGCTGGAACGGAACTGGCCGAGGTGTGCGGTATTGCCGAAAGTGTAGGCTGACTCGATGCGAGTCACCTCATCGGCAGGGAGATAGGTGGAAAGCTTGTTGCGGAAACGCTCGAGGTCTTCGGCCAGGTCAACCGGGGCATGCATCTCCAGAGAAATCAGCGACGCTTCGTCGTTGGCTAAATCCGGAGCGGCAGCTGGCGACGGGCGCATGGAGGCGGTTGAACACGGCGAATCAACGTGGCGTCAGTCCGTCATGCCTGACCGCGATTGAGAACTTCCAGGCCGACCTTGCCTGCGGCGATTTCGCGCAGCGCAATAACGGTCGGCTTGTCCTTGTCGAACTCAACCAGTGGGGTACCGCCCATGGTGATCTGGCGCGCACGGTAAGTTGCCGCCAGGGTCAATTGGAAGCGGTTGGGAATGTACTTGAGGCAGTCGTCTACTGAAATTCGGGCCATGGCTTTATTCCTGGAAAAGTAGCGTGAAGAGTTCAGGGTGATGCGCCTGCTGGGGCGCAAGGCGGAGTCGGGAGGCACGTACCGCCGCGACCAAATCGCCGATCGACTCCTCCAACTCGCGGTTGATTATAACGTATTCGAACTCGCCGACGTGACGCATCTCGGCGAGCGCCGCGAGAAGACGGCGGGCGATGGTCTCCTCATGGTCCGTGCCACGACTGCGCAAACGCCGTTCCAACTCGGCCATTGAAGGCGGCAGGATGAAAATCCCGATTGCCTCATGAAAATATTTCCGCACCTGCTGCGCCCCTTGCCAGTCGATTTCCAGCAGCACGTCATGGCCGGCGGCCATTTCCCGTTCAAGCCAGACGCGCGAAGTACCGTAGAAATTGCCATGCACTTCGGCCGACTCGAGAAAATCGCCGCGACTGCGCATTTCAATAAACTCAGCCACATTGACGAAGCGATAGTCGCGGCCATCCAGCTCGCCCGTGCGCGGCGGCCGGGTGGTGTAGGAAATCGATAGCCGCACCCGCGCATCGCGCGCCAGCAGCTCGCGCACCAGTGTGGTTTTGCCTGCTCCGGAGGGGGCCGAGACTATGAAGAGTGTGCCGCTCATACCTTTACTCCGTGTGAACAATCGTCGATCCGCCAAGTGTGGGTATGCAGTCTGCGGAGGTTATTGCAGCGATTCCATGTAACCAACATTATATTCGGTAGCGCGAAAAATCGCGGCAGACTCCAGCCGGCACCCTCAGGGGATTTGCATGGATCGGTCAGCTCAGCTGACTCCCGCCCGCTGCAGAAAATGACCGAGGTGAAGATCGCTTTTGATGGTGTGATTGATCTGCCAATCCACCAATATCAGCTGGATACGGAAGATAATGTAGAGCAGGTCCCGCTGGTTGCAATTGATCTCCTGCCGCAACTCCGCAAAAAAACGGTCGAAGGTACGGTGTTGCTTCAAGTGATCCTCGATGAAGGGGTAGCCATAGCGCTGCATCAGGTTTGCTTCGGAATCGAAGAGCGATGCGATATGCTCGGTCAGCCTGTCCATCATTGCGTCCAGCCCCGCGCCGCCAGTGCTGACCGACTTCACGAATTCCGTGATACGCGCGAGTAGCTGCTGGTGCTGTATATCGATTTCACGGATGCCGACCGAATACTCATCGCGCCAGCCGATCTCCATGCCCAGCAGCTCCGACTTGCCGGGATTGACTGGATGAGTGAAATCCTTGCAGCGTTCCAGATAAATGCGCGCGGCCCAGTCGTCCGGCGCGATGCGCAGGCACTCCTGCAACAGGGGTTGCGCCAGGTCCGCGCGGCCGAGCTGATAAAACGCCAGGGCATCCTCGAAGTTGCCAAGCGTTTCCCGCTTCGCCAACCGCAACGGCTCGGGGTCGGCGTCGAAAACCTCATACACCGATTGCGCCTGATAGCGGCCCTTGATGCGCAGGCGGTCGAGGAAGCGGATGTCGTAAGCAGTGTGATCTTCCAGCGCATAAAGAGTGTTGGCGCTGACAAGCAGAGGAATCCCGTAATTCTTGGTCAAGCCTTCGAGGCGAGAGGCGAGGTTGACTGCATCGCCAATCACGGTACTGTCCATGCGATTGTGGCCGCCCACGGTTCCCATCATCACCAGACCGGTATTCAGACCAATGCCGATCCGGATCGGCATGTAGCCGGCGCGTGTCCGTCCGTTGTTGTATAGCGTCAACTGGTTCAGCATGTCGATTCCGGAGCGGACGCCGTCATCCGCCGAGCCGGGGAACAACGCCATGATGCCGTCGCCGATGTACTTGTCGATTATGCCGGCATGTTTTGCCACCACGGGTTCCATGGTGCTGAGATAGGAGTTGATAAAGCGAAAATTCTCCGCCGGAAGTATCGATTCGGAGAGGGTAGTGAAATCGCGGATATCGGAGAACAACAAGGTCATCTCCTGCTCGACGTGGTCGCCCAACTCGACATCGACGATGCTGTGCCTGCCCAGCAGGCGCAGGAACTGGTTCGGCACGAAGCGGCTGTAAGCCAGTTCGGTGTCGGTCAGCAGCGGGGCCGGTTCATCCGGTATCGTTGGATCCTGCATCTGAGGAAATACTCAATATTTATCAATGCTTAGTATAAACGGAGCAGCAGGCAAAGCTGCGAATTTTCAAACGGCGCGGCATGGATCATTGGGTGGTCTGGTATATCATCCGCGCCGCCACCAGCAATAACAACCCCGCAAAAGTGCGTTTCAAAGTCCGAGTCGGTAGCCGATGCGCCAAATTAGCGCCAAGCGGCGCCGTCAAGCTGCTGGTCGTCACGGTCGCCAGCAGTGCGGGCAAATAAACATAGCCGATGCTCCAATCCGGCAGGCCGTGGAGATTCCTCCCGGCAAGGACATAACCGAGGGTGCCACTGACTGCGATCGGAAAGCCGATGGCGGCCGCGGTGCCAACGGCTTTCTTCATCTCAATATTGCACCAGATCAGGAAGGGAACCGCCAGGGCGCCTCCGCCACCGGCGATCAGGCTCATCACTACGCCGATGCAAGCGCCGACCGCCGTCAAAACCGTTCCCCCGGGCAGTTTTCGGCGGGGCGCCGGACGCAAATCGAAAGCCATTTGTGTCGCGACAAACAGCAGGAAACCCACGAAAAAAAGCGTCAGGCCTTGCGTCGGCAGCAGGTGTGCAAGTTGGGTGCCGGCCAGCGTGCCGACCAGGATGCCTGGTGTAATCAGTGACACAGTCGGCCATAACACGGCGCCATGACGATGGTGGGCGCGCAAGCTGGCAAGCGAATTGAAAATGATAGCGGCCATCGAGGTCCCGAGCGCCTGGCGCAGGGCGATATCGGTAGACCAGCCTTGGGCGATAAATAGCTCCTGCAATGCCGGCACCATCAGAATCCCGGCGCCGATACCGAATAATCCGGCGAAGAATCCGGCAGTGCCGCCGAGCAGGAGGTAGAGCAGAATAATCAGGGTCATGGGCAGGATGCGGGCTGCTAGTTACATGCCGGAAATTCCTGGCAGCATATTTAAACTATACTGAAAAGCCTTATGCCTGTCCCCTGGAAGCAATCTTGAATGGCAACTGCTTTGGCGCATGATATGCGCTTGAGAGATCCGGCGCCAGATAGCAACCGACGGGTTGCCGACGAGGCAATCCTCGATGAATAACGGCATTGTCGCACGCGGCCTGAATCGGATGCACAAACTGGTGGGTACTCCGGCAGGCCCGGCGCGACTGCCGCCCAGGCAGATTCAACAAATGCGCCAGCAACTGCGGGAATGCGCCGAGGGTTACGGCGGAGAAGTGTCAGCGCGGATCCGTGCGGCTCGCCTGGGTGAAACCTACCTGCGGCTGGATGCTGGCGGTCGTCACGAATTTCTGCGGCTGATCGCCCTGGAGTTCGGCCCGGATCCGCAGGCGGTGAATCAATCGCATGCCGCATATCAGTTGGCAATCGGCAAGCCTGGGCAATGGGATGCCGAGTCCGGCTTGCGTGCCGCGATGCTCTCGGCGCGCATACGTGTCCTGACGCAGTTCAACGCATTGCCGCAGGGGGTGAAATTCCTGGTCGACCTGCGCGCGGATTTGTTGGATTTTCTCGACCAGGATCCGGAACTGGCGGTTCTCGACCGCGAACTTGAGGCATGCCTTACCACCTGGTTCGATGTCGGCTTCCTGGAACTATCCCGCGTTACCTGGAGCTCTCCGGCGCTGCTGCTGGAGAAGTTGATTAAATATGAGGCGGTGCATGAGATCCGCTCCTGGACCGACCTCAAGAACCGGCTCGACTCCGACCGTCGCTGCTACGCCTTCTTTCATCCGCGCATGCCGATGGAACCGCTGATTTTCGTCGAGGTGGCGCTCACCGACCGGCTGGCCGACAGCGTGCAGTCGCTGCTCGACGAAAACGCACCGGTCTTCGATGCGAAGCGCGCGGATACCGCGATCTTCTACTCGATCTCCAACACCCAGACCGGGTTGCGCGGCGTGTCTTTCGGCAATTTTCTGCTGAAGCGGGTGATCGACGATCTCCAGCGCGATTTTCCCCGGTTAAAATGTTTCGCTACCCTCTCGCCCATGCCGCAACTGGCGTCCTGGGTGAAACGCAATCCCGAGTTGCTCGATAAAACCGATATTGATCTAGCCACTTTACAGAGGGGTGAATGGGCCGGGGACAAGACGTTGGCGCGACGACTGCGCGACCCGCTGATGCAGCTGGCGGCACGCTATCTGCATCAAACCAGACACGGCACGTCCTTATCCGGCCCGCTGGATCCGGTGGCGCGCTTTCATCTGGGCAACGGCGCCCGTATTGAAAGACTCAACTGGCTCGCCGACACCAGTTCCAAGGGGTTTAAACAATCATTCGGACTTATGGTGAATTTTCTTTACAATCCGGATGAGATCGAGGGCAACGTCGAAGCCTTCGGCGGCGATGGAAGAATTGCCGCATCGGCTTCGGTGCGGCGACTGGCGCGACAACAGGAAATCACAACTACAACAACCCAAGGAGGCAACAATGCTACGTAGAACCATCCTCGGCGCCTTCAGTGCGCTCTCATTAAGCCTGGCTCTAACACACGCACCCGTGGCGCTGGCCCAGCAGGCGAAAGTGCTCAAGATATCGCACCAGTTCCCCGGCGGCACCATCGACGAGGGCGATTTCCGGGATCGCCTGGTGCGCAAGTTCGCCCAGGAAGTCGAACAGAAAAGCGGCGGCCAGCTCAAGTTTGAAATTTATCCCGCCTCCTCGTTGATGAAGGCGGTGCCGCAGTTCAAGGCCATGAGCACCGGCGCTCTGGATATGTCGCTGTATCCGCTGGCCTATGCCGGCAGCGAATTCCCCGAGGCCAACCTCGGTCTGATGCCGGCGCTGGTGACCAGCTACGAGCAGGGCTTGCGCTGGAAGGGGGCGCCGATAGGCAAGGAGTTCACTCGCCTGACCGAGGAGAAAGGCGTCAAGATCGTCACCTGGATCTGGCAGGCCGGCGGCATTGCCGCCAAGGGCAAGCCGGTGGTGAACCCGGACGACGTCAAGGGCATGAAGGTGCGCGGCGGTTCGCGCGAGATCGACCTGATGGTGCGCGCCGCCGGCGGCGCCGTCACCAACGTCCCCTCCAACGAGATCTACAGCGCCATGCAATCCGGCGTGCTCGACGCGGCGGTGACTTCCTCCACCTCGCTGATCAGTTTCCGCCTGCACGAGAATTCCAACTTCCTGACCGCCGGGCGGAACAATACCTTCTGGTACATGTTCGAGCCGCTGCTGATGTCGAAGAAGGCTTTCGACGGCCTCACGCCGGCGCAACAGAAGCTGGTGATGGATGTCGGCGTCTCCCTGGAAAAATTCGGCATGGAAGCGGCCAAGGCCGACGACCAGCGCGTCGTCGAGGTGTACACCAAGGCCGGCAACAAGGTGATGGACATGGACCAGGCCGCCTTCGAGAAGTGGCGCGAGATCGCCCGTAATTCCGCCTGGAAGGACTTCGAGGAGAAAGTGAAAAACGGCAAGGCGCTGCTGGAAATGGCTATCAGCGTCAAGTAGCCACATGGGTCCGCTGTGGAATCGGTTTGCGCGCGGCGTGAATGCGCTCAGCGCGCTGATGGGTTACCTTTCCGGCTTCGCCATCGTCGCCTGCACCATCATCCTCGTCTTCGAGGTGGTGGTGCGTTACTGGCTGGCCTGGCCGACCGACTGGGAAATCGAGATGTCGATCATGCTGCTGATCGTCGCCACCTTCATGGGGGCGGCTTTCACCCAGGCCGCTAACGGTCACGTCGGCATCGAGGTGCTCGACAGCCTGCTCTCGGTGCGCGCCAACCGTTGGCGCAACGCGCTCGGCGATGTGCTGTCGATGGCTTTCTGCGCTTTCGTCGCCTGGCACTCCTGGAAATTTTTCCACGAGGCCTGGAGCGACGGCAGGATGAGCAACACCGCCTGGGGTCCGCCGCTGTGGCCGGTGTATTTCTCCATGGCGCTGGGCATGAGCCTGCTTTCCCTGCAACTGCTGGTGCAGATCGGCGAACGGCATGTCCGGCCGCACTGGGAGGATGTCGAATGAGCACCCTGCAAGTAGGCCTGCTGTTCGGCCTGGCGACATTCGTCGCGCTGTTTTCCGGCATGCCGATCGCCTTCGCCGTGGGTGGCGTGGCGCTGGTTTTCATGCTGCTTTTCATGCCGGTGGAGACGGTGGGGATGGTCGCCGAAACCATCTATTCCGAGCTGGACAACTTCGTCCTGCTGACCATTCCGCTGTTCGTGCTGATGGGGGCGGCGATCGGCAAGTCGCGCGCCGGCGGCGATCTGTATTCATCGCTGAACCGCTGGATGGGGCGCATTCCCGGCGGTCTGGGCGTCGCCAACGTGCTGGCTTGTTCGGTGTTTGCCGCCATGTGCGGATCCAGCCCGGCCACCTGTTCGGCCATCGGCAGTTCCGGCATCCCGGAGATGCGCAAGCGCGGCTACTCGAGCGGTCTGGCCGCCGGCATCATCGCCGCCGGCGGCACCCTGGGCATCCTCATCCCGCCGTCGCTGACGCTGATCCTGTATGGCATCGTCAGCGAGCAGTCGATCGGCAAGTTGTTCATGGCCGGCGTCGGCCCCGGTCTGCTGCTGACGGCGCTATTCGCCGTCTGGGTGGTGATCCGCTACCGCCAGGAAAAACGCCTGGTGCTGGCCGGCCTGGAGACCACCGCCAGCCGCGAGATCCTGCGCGAGGAAAGTTTTACCTGGCGCGAGAAGCTGGAGACGCTGCCGCGGCTGGCGCCGTTCATGGCCATCATCGGCATCGTCATGGTGGCGCTGTATGGCGGCTGGGCGACGCCATCGGAGGTCGCCGGCATCGGCGCCTTCTTCTCGCTGCTGATGGTGATGGCAATCTACCAGTGCTACCGCTGGGCCGATCTCAAGCTGATTCTCGGCGGCACGGTGCGCGAGTCCACCATGGTCATGATGATCATCGCCATGTCCTTTCTCTACACCTATGTCATGAGCTACCTGCACATTACCCAGGAAGTCGCGCAATGGCTGGTGGCGCTGCCGCTGGGCAAGTGGGCGTTCTTCATCGGGGTGAATATCCTGCTGGTGATACTGGGATTTTTCCTGCCGCCGGTGGCGATCATCCTGATGGTGACCCCGGTCATCCTGCCCGCCCTCAAGGCGCAGGGCATCGACCTGATCTGGTTCGGCGTGATCATGACCATCCTGATGGAAATGGGGCTGATACACCCGCCGGTCGGCCTGAATCTGTTCGTCATCAACTCGATTGCGCCGGATATCCGCATGCGCGACATCGTCTGGGGCACCTTGCCCTTTATCGGGCTGATGGTTCTGTCCATCGTGGTGCTGTCCATAGCCCCCGAAATTGCCCTGTGGCTGCCGAATAGGGTCAAGTGAAATTGTTGTGAACGCCATGAATCAAAATCTTTACACCCTGCTCGCCTCACGCTTCCAAAGGAATGACAAAGCGCCCTGCATGATTCTGCCCGATGGCCGCGTGTGGAGCTACGGCGACGTCGAACGCGCCTCGGCGCGCATCGCCAACCTGCTGGTAGCGTTGGGGCTGAAGCCCGGCGACCGTGTCGCCGTCCAGGTGGAGAAAACGCCCGAAGCATTGGTGCTCTATCTCGCCGCCCTGCGTGCCGGCATGGTGTTCCTGCCGCTGAACCCGGCATACCAGCGCAAGGAAATCGAGTATTTCCTCGACGATGCAAAGCCGGGACTGTTCGTCTGCCGCCCGCAAAACCGTGCTTTGGCTGACGATCTGGCGCGCAAGCTGGGGGTTCGGCAAGTGCTGGAGCTGGACGACGACGGTCGCGGTTCCCTGATCGATGCAGCCGCACCGCATGCAGACTCTTTCAAAACTATCGCCAGACAAGGCCAGAGCCTCGCCTGCATCCTCTACACTTCCGGCACCACCGGCCGCTCCAAGGGCGCCATGCTGTCGCATCGCAACCTTGCCGCCAATGCCAGGGTGCTGCATGCCTACTGGCATTTCCAGCCTGGCGATGTGCTGCTGCACATGCTGCCGATCTACCATGTGCATGGCCTGTTCGTCGCTTGCCATTGCGCGCTGATGAACGGCTCGGCGATGTTGTTCGAGCCCAGGTTCGATGCCGGCCGCGCGCTGCGACTGCTGCCCGAAGCCAGCGTATTCATGGGTGTGCCGACTTACTATGTGCGCCTGCTGCAGGAAGCCGGCTTGACGCAAGAGACTTGCAGTCGCATGCGCCTGTTCGTTTCCGGTTCTGCGCCGCTGCTCAAGGAAACCTTCGACGAGTTCAGGGCACGCACCGGCCATACCATCCTCGAGCGCTACGGCATGACCGAAGGCGGCATGTTCGCTTCCAATCCCTACGCCGACGAAAGGCGCGGCGGTACGGTTGGATTCCCGCTGCCGGGCATGAGCATTAGGATCGAGAGCGATGCCGGCAAACCAGGGCAGGTTGATGAAGTCGGCCACATCCTGGTCAAAGGCGACAACGTTTTTTGCGGTTACTGGCGAAAGCCGGAGAAGACCCGGGAGGAATTTACCGCCGACGGTTTCTTCCGGACTGGCGACTTGGGCAAGCGCGACGCCGACGGATATATCAGCATTGTCGGGCGCTCCAAGGATCTGGTAATCAGCGGTGGCCTTAATATCTATCCCAAGGAGATCGAGGAAGCCATCGACGCCCTGCCCGGCGTGGCCGAGTCGGCGGTGATCGGCCTGCCGCACCCCGATTTCGGCGAGGCGGTGACGGCGGTGGTGATACGCCAAAAAAACGCTGTCGGTTCGGCGCTCAGCGAAGCCGGCATAGTCGCGGCCCTACGGGGCGAACTCGCCAGCTACAAACTGCCTAAACACGTATACTTTGTCGAGGAATTACCTCGCAATGCCATGGGCAAGGTGCTGAAAAGCGAGTTACGAGTGCGCCACTTTATTTAAACCTGGTTTATTATGGTATAAATATAATATCTGGACCGATGGATCAGCAAGGTGTATTTTTCTTGAGTGCATGCCGGCATGGACGCGCTATCAATTACAACGACAACGGAGACAAGATCATGATGGACAATTTCAGCATTGCAGGCCAGGCTTCCGCCTGTAGGAAACACTCAGTACGATTTTTCGCGCTGACGGCCTTGGGCATTGCCCTGATGCTTCCCGTCGCCAGCCAGGCCGCCCAACCCGCTCCAGCGGGATCGGCTGGCGCCAAGGAGAACAAGGTGGTGATCCAGGTGAGCGATGCCGATTCGAAGAAATGGAACCTCGCCCTCAACAATGCCAAGAATGTCCAGGATGCTTATGGCAAGGACAAGGTAAGCATTGAAATCGTAGTCTATGGCCCCGGCATCGGCATGCTCAAGATGGACTCCGAAGTAGGCAACCGGGTCAATGACGCCGTTGCCAACGGCATCACGGTGATGGCCTGCGAGAATACCATGCAGGCCCAGAAGCTAACCAAGAAAGACATGCTGGACAGTGCCGGTTATGTGACTGCCGGTGTCGTCGAGTTGATGGAGAAGCAGAAGCAAGGCTACGCCTACGTCCGACCCTAAGGAGAAATCATGAAAATGTTCATAGAGTGTTTGCGCAACATCGTATTGGCAAGCCTGCTGCTGATCTCTGGCGGCAGCGTCCTGGCAGCCGGCTCCGGCGATGAAGTCAAAGTCGTCTACCATATCAACGAGGGGCTGGAAAAAGCCTCCGACCTGCTGCGCAATGTAAAGAATCACCTGGGCGCCGACCCAAAAGCCAAGGTCGTGGTGGTCGGGCACAGCAAGGGCATCGACTTCATGCTCGAAGGCGCCGAGGACAAGAACAAGAATCCGTACAGTGTCATCATGGAGGAACTTGCCGCCAAGGGCGTCGAGTTCCGCGTTTGCCAGAACACTCTGGTATCACGCAAAATAGAAGCATCGAAAGTGGTGGCGCCAGCCACCATAGTGCCATCGGGCGTAGCCGAGGTTGCCACCCTGCAATCCAAGGGTTTCGTGTATCTCAAACCCTAGGCTGGATTGGTCGAGTATCGAGACCGTCCTGCTCGACATGGATGGCACGCTGCTCGACCTGAATTTCGACAATCACTTCTGGCAGCGGCATGTGCCGTTGCGCTATGCCGAAGCGCGCGGCCTGGACCTTGAGGCGGCGCGCGAGGAGTTGATGGCCCGCTATCATGCCCGAGCCGGCTCGCTCGAGTGGTATTCGGTGGATTTCTGGGAAACCGAGCTGGAACTGGACATCATGCGGCTCAAGCAGGAGGTAGCGCACCTGATCGCGGTGCACCCGCATGTCACCGTGTTTCTTGATGCGCTGCGGGCCGCCGGGAAGCGTACGGTGCTGGTCACCAACGCCCATCACAAAAGCCTGACCCTGAAAATGGCACGCACCGGCCTGGGCGGTTATTTCGATAATCTCGTTTCCGCCCATGAAATCGGTCTGCCCAAGGAAGACCGGGGATTCTGGGAGCAACTGCGGCTGCGCGAGAATTTCGATCCGGCGACCACCCTGCTGGTGGACGACAGCCTGCCGGTGCTGGACTCGGCCTATGCTTATGGGATTTCATGGCTGATTGCGGTAAAGCGTCCCGATGCCAGCCAGCCGCCGAAGGACACCGGCGCCTATGCCGCGATAGAGAGTTTTCGCGACCTGATGCCGGTTTGATAAATCACGGCTCCACAATGCAGAATGTTCAGACGCGCGCTTGCCGTTTCTGCATGTCTAGCATCTTTGCATACTTGGCGAAGCTGTTGCCGCAGCCGATGAGAATATGCACCAGGCCAGGCACGCCGTCGAGGAAGCCCAGGCGCAGGAAGTAATACTTGATGAAGCGCAGCAGCGGAGAGAACAGCAGATGGCCGAGGTGGGCGCGCCGGCCGGCGGCATGGGCTTGTTGGGCGGCCAGCGTGGTATAGCGCGCTTGTTTGGCGAGATAGGTTTCGAGCGTCTCGGCCGATTCGTGCAACAGGTCGCCGGCCAGGGTGCCGACTTCGGTCTGGGCAAGTACTTTCTCATGCACCGCATCGTCGGACCAGCGCGCATGGCGGCGGTCGAACAGGCGCAAGCTCCAATCGGGGTAGCCCTCGCCATGGCGCAGATAGCGGCCGAGGAAACGGTTGCAGCGGGGGAATCGATAGGCCAACTGACCGGGCGCCGCCATGGCTTGCAGGATAGACGCCTGCAAAGTCGCGCTGACGCGTTCGTCGGCATCGACGCAGAGTACCCAGTCATGCCTTGCCTGCTCCACGGCAAACTGCTTCTGCGGCCCGAAGCCGCGCCACACGGACTGGATGGTGCGTGCGCCGCGGCTTTGTGCCAACTCGACGCTGCCATCCTGGCTGCCGGCATCGACGACGATAATCTCGTCGCAGAAGGCCAGGCTGTCGAGACAGGCGGGCAGTTGCGTGGCCGCGTTATGGGTAATCAGGATGGCCGATAACGGTGGCCGGGCAAGGGGCATGACTCGTCTATAATTCGCGTTGTGCAAGCCCCATATTCTAGGCGGAAAGCCGCCGCCCCGGTTGCCGTGCCGGCGCATTCCGTCCCGCCACGCACGATCCTGCTCGTCAAGACATCCTCGCTCGGCGACGTGGTGCATAACCTGCCGGTGGTCAGCGACCTGCGCGCGAATTTTCCCAACGTGGCGATAGACTGGGTGGTGGAGGAAAGCTTCGCCGAGATTCCCGGTCTGCATCCGGCGCTGCGGCGGGTGATTCCGGTGGCGCTGCGGCGCTGGCGCAAGACACTGCTGACGGCGGCAAGCTGGCGCGAGATGGCGGCGTTTCGCCGCGACTTGCAGAGCCAGGCCTATGACCTGGTGCTCGATACCCAGGGCCTCATCAAGAGCGGCCTGATCGTTGGCCAGACCCGCCTCACGGCGCGCGGGCGGCGCTGCGGATATGCCGCGGAGGCGGCGCGGGAACCTCTGGCGGCGAAGTTCTACGCTGCCGGATTTGCCATACCCAGGAATCTGCATGCCGTCGAGCGCAATCGCGGCCTGGCGGCGGCGGCTTGCGGTTACCTGCCCGATCTGCCGCTCGACTACGGCATCGCTGCCCTGCCCTTGACCGCCGCTTGGCTGCCTTCCGTTCCTTACGCTGTTTTGCTTACCGCGACCAGTCGCGCAGACAAGCAGTGGCCGGACGAGCATTGGCTGAAACTGGCGAACGCCCTGGCGCAGCAGGGCCTCAACTGCATTCTGCCCAGCGGCACGGCAGCCGAGCGCGCGCAGGCGAGTCGTCTGGTGCAGGGTATGTCGCATGCCAAGCTCGCCCCGCCGCTATCCATCGCCGAATTGGCCGGGCTGTTTTCCGGCGCACGCCTGGTTATCGGCCTCGACACCGGCCTGACGCATTTAGCCGCGGCGCTGGGAAGGCCGACGGTGGCTTTGTTTTGCGCTTCAGATCCCCAGCTCACGGGCGTATATGCCGGCGAATCTGCCGCCAGCCAGGTGATTAATCTGGGGATGCAGGGCGCAACCCCTGCCGCGGAAATTGTCATCGCAGCGGCCATGGAACGGATTGGCTGATGGCACGCCTGATCTACACGCTGCTGCTGCTGCTGCTGCTGCCCTGGGTGCTGCTGCATCTGCTATGGCGAGGACGGCGACAGCGGGATTATTTGCAGCGATGGGGCGAACGTTTCGGGTTTTATTCCAATCGGCCGCCGGCGCCGCTCATCTGGTTGCATGCCGTTTCCGTAGGCGAAACGCGCGCCGCGCAGCCGCTCATCGCGCTGCTGAGACAGCGCTGGCCGGACTATCGGATTCTGTTCACCCACATGACGCCGACTGGCATGCGCACCAGCGAGGAAGTCTTCGGCGACACAGTCGCGCGCGTCTACCTGCCCTACGACTATCCTTGTGCGGTGCGCAGTTTCCTGGCGCATTTCCGACCGGTGATCGGCATCATCATGGAAACCGAGCTATGGCCGAACCTGATAGTTGCCTGTCGCCAGCAGGGGATTCCGCTGCTGCTGGTAAATGCACGCTTGTCCGAGAAATCGGCGCGGCGCTACGCTCGTTTTCCGGCGCTGGCGCGACAAGCATTGCGCGGACTTTCCGTGATAGCCGCACAGTCCGAGGACGATGCAGCCCGCCTCTCCGCGCTTGGCGCCCAAGGCGTGATCGTTACCGGCAACCTGAAGTTCGACATCGATCCTCCGCCGGAACAACTGGCGCTAGGGACCAACCTGCGCCGACTCTGGGGAGGACGGCAGACCTTGCTGGCGGCATCGACGCGCGCCGGCGAGGAGGCGCTGATCCTTGCTGCCCTGCGCACGCAGCCCATCCAGAACCTGCTGCTGATCATCGTGCCGCGCCATCCGCAACGTTTCGATGAAGTGGCTGGCATCATCGCCGCACACGGCCTGAGTGTGCAGCGGCGCAGCGCGTTGACGGAGATGCAAATCTCCCCGCAAACGCAGGTGCTGCTGGGCGATAGCATGGGGGAAATGTTCGCCTACTATGCCGCCAGCGATCTTGCTTTCATCGGCGGCAGCCTGCTCAACTATGGCAGCCAGAACCCGATCGAGGCCTGCGCGGTCGGCGTACCCTTGCTGCTGGGCCCATCGATTTACAACTTTGCGGAAGTGGCGCGTGCTGCGCTGGCTTGCGCTGCGGCGCGGCACGTCGCAGATGCGGACGATTTGATGTGCGTGGCGGCGGAACTGCTGGGCGATGT
>CAYHXK010000015.1:0-16580 GCA_964360125.1 uncultured Sterolibacterium sp. | reverse complement strand
CCAGGCGTTTTGGAAGGCGGAGGATAACAGCGTGCCGGACAGGCCCGCGGCGACGCCGAATGCGGCGTAAGTCAAGGACATACCGAGGACATAGACGAGCGACAGGACGAAGGCCCGCGACTTGCTGATGTCATGACCGTGGCCGACTATGATGCCGGAGAGGATAGGCACCATCGGGAAGGTGCAGGGGGTAAAGGCGAGCGCCAAACCGGAGCCGAAGAAGAACAGCAGGATGGTCCATGCGCCGGCATTTTTCAGGAGACCGGCAATCATCGAGCTTTCGTCGCCCGTGCTTCCTGCGGTTTGGCTTGTTGCTACGGGGGCGGTCGGCGCCAGCGACATTTGCGGCGCAGGCGCAGAGGTGGGAGCAAGGGAAGCAGGCGGCGGCATTGCAGCGGGGCTTCCGGAGAGTTGGGGAACGTTCGCCGCGATCAGACTTACTACCGCTTGTTGCGGTGTGGGGGGGTAGCAAATCCCCAGGTCGGCGCAACCCTGCATGCTCACCTTCAGGGTGACGGATGAAAGGTCGGCGGGCGCCTCAATCGGCAGCAGAATCTTCACTTCCTTGCGATAAGTCTCGGTCTTGCCGAAAAACTCGTCATCCTTGATCTTGCCCGGCGGGAATTGCGGCGGCCCCAGCCTGGCTGTGGCGGGCGCCAGTTCGAAGCGAAACTTGTCGCGATACATGTAATAACCGTCGGCGATCCGCCAGCGCGCCTCGATGGTTTTGGAGTCAATGGCACGGGCGGAAAACTTGAACGCCAGTTCCGGATCGAGCGGCTCTTCGCCGCTCCAGGCAAGGTGGGTGAAAAGCAGCAGAAGCGGCGGCAGCAGGAGTCGTTTTAGCATGAGAGGTCGGGAGAAGTGGGTGGGCTCAAGGTGCGGTCTGCGCAGCCACCCAGGCGAGATAGTCAGGCAGGCCGCACTCGACTGGGACAGCGACAATCTCCGGAAGTTCGTAGGGATGGTGCGCGCGAATCGCCGCTTCCAGCGCGTTATAGCGTTCAGCCGTGGTTTTGATGAGCATCGGCACCTCGATCGCGCTTTCCATCTTGTCCTGCCAGCGATAGACCGAATGGCAAGGCGTCAGGATATTCACGCAGGCTGCCAGTCTTTGTTCGACCAAAAGCCTGGCGAGCGCCTGGGCGCCGGCGGCATCGGGCAGGTGAGTGAAGACAATCAGGATCTGCATGCTGCGATTCTACCGCGCTTCCTTAACAGCCGAATATTTTCGGCCAGGGTCATGGCATTGCCGTTGGCATGTCGATGGGAGTTGATCGAGTGATAAGGGGGGTTTCCCCCGGTTTTCTGTGCAGTCGCAGTGACAAAAACGGCTGATAATGCGGAAAACATAGCCCATCCGGACTATCGAAAACGTTCTACGATGAGGATTTTCCATGATTCTCAAGACACGGCGGACCCATTGACCCAGCCGTTCCAGGATCCCTCTGGGGAGAGATCGACTCAGCCCCCGGCGGCTGAGGGCGGGATCATTCCTGTAGCCGAATCCCGTGCGATTGCCGAAGCCCAGGCGGAAATCCAGGCGGAACAGGTTTTGCTGGTCAAGGCGCAACAGCGGGCAGAAGAGGAGCGTAGGCTAGCTGCGCAGTTCTCCAGCCGCATCGAAGCCGAGCGCGCCGCGGAAGCCCAGGTGATCGAACGGATCGCTGCGGAAGGACGTGCGGCACTCGAAGCACGGCGGCGGGAGAAAGCCGAGACCGAGGCGCGTCAGCTGGCGGAGTCCCGGCGCGAGGCCGAGCGCAAGCTGGAGCAGACTGCGCTGGAGCGGCAGAGCACCGAGACTGAGGCTGCGGCGCAAGCCGAAGCGCGCGAGCAGGCGGAGACGGAGATCGTCGCCAGTACGCGGCGTCGCGCCGCTGCCGATGCCGCCGCCAGCGAAGCCGCGCGGCGCCGCAGCGAGGCCGACCAGCGTAAGCAACAACAAGCTTCAGCCCGCGTCGAAATCGAAGTCGAGGCAGAGCGACTCACGCGTGAGCGGATTGAAGCGGATGCCCGCGCCCTTGAAGCGTTCCGTTTGCGTGAGCAAAGCGAAAGCGAAGTCCGGGCGCTGGCGGATATCCGGGCCCGTGCCGATCAAATTTTGGAAACCCAGGCACATGCGCTCATCGCTGCCGAACGCGCCGCGACGGCCGCGGCAGCAGCGCGGCTGGATAGCGAAAACCAGGCGGCAAAACAGGCGCGCGACAAAACCACGGCGGAGACCGAGGCGCGGCGTAGCAGCGAGGCGCGCATCGAGGCGGAACGTCTTGCGGAAGCCGAAGCACAAACCCGTCTGGATGCCGTAGCGCAGTTGCAGGAGGCGCTGGCGGCGCGTCGAGCAGCCGGAAATCAGGCGAGTATCTCGCGGCGGGCGCGGCTCAAGGTAGAATGGGCGGCATTCCATGGGGGCCTGAAGGCCATGGGCAGGCGCTGGGCGATCGGCTTGGGACTCTTGCTATTGCTGCTGGGGATCGTGATCGGTGTGTGGGGTCGCGGCCTCCTGGCAAGGAGCGCCGGCGAGACGCTGCAGCTGGACAACCTGGCAACCATATTCGGCATCGCCCCATACAGCGATGAAAGTCCGCGCTTGTCGCGCGTGCCATTGCGGTTACGTCTGGACAATGATGTTGAAGCCTTCGGCCACAGCCTTGCCCGCCTCCGCGGCAAACGCGATTGAATAATTCGGACTCGGGCTGTGCTCGGGCAGGCCTGGGCACGCACGAGGAGATGTTGTTGTGAATGCCTCCTGGTTAAAATATTTGCCTGGCTTTCTCCTGGAAAAACTCAAGGGGCGTTATCGGTTGCAAACCATCCTCGGCAATAGCGGCTGGCTATTCGCCGATAAAGCCTTGCGCATGGGCGGCGGTCTGCTGGTCATGATCTGGATCGCGCGCTATCTGGGACCCGCCAGTTTCGGCCAGCTTAGTTACGCCATCGCCTTCGTCGCCCTGTTCGGGGCCATCGCCACTCTCGGTCTGGACGGCATCGTCGTGCGGGAACTGGTGCGTGATCCGGAAAAGGCTGACGAAATCCTCGGCTCGGCCTTTTTCCTCAGATTGATCGGCAGCTGCCTCGCCGTGCTTACCATGGTGATTGCCGTCCGTTTGGTGCGAGCGGATGACGCCGAGGCGCAGACCTTGGTGGCCATCGTCGCCATCGGTACGTTTTTCCTGGCCGTCGACGTCGTCGATCTGTGGTTTCAGTCGCGCGTGCAGTCTCGCTATACCGTGATGGCGCGCAACGCGGCCTTCCTGGCGATGCTGCTGGTCCGGGTAATGCTGATTCTGACGCAGGCGGGGGTGGCGGCCTTTGCCTGGGCCGCCAGCGCCGAACTGGCGCTCGCCGCGCTGGCGCTGGCGCTGAGCTACCGCCTGCGGGGCAAGGCCTGGTCGGCACTGCAGCCGCGCCTGGCGCGCATGCGCGCACTGCTCGCGGAGAGCTGGCCGCTCATGGTGTCGGGCCTGGCCGTCCTGGTGTACATGCGCATCGATCAGGTGATGCTGGCGGCCATGCAGGGCGAGCGGGAAGTCGGGCTTTACGCGGCAGCGGTACGGCTGTCGGAGATGTGGTACGTGATTCCCACGGTCATCGTCAGCTCGGTGATGCCTGCGCTGACCGAAGCCCGCGCGCGCTCGGAGGAGCTGTATTACCGGCGCTTGCAGACGCTGCTCAACATGCTCGTGCGCGCCGCCTACCTGGTGGCGATCCCGGTCTCGCTTTTCGCTGCTCCATTGATGCGACTGCTCTACGGAGAACCTTATGCCGCCGCCGGCATGGTGCTGGCGGTGCATGTGTGGTCGTCCGTCTTTGTCTTCCTTGCCGTCGCCTATTCGCCGTGGATCTTCAATGAGCGGCGCGCGCATTTCTGGATGCTGCAGACCGTGCTTGGCGCTTGCCTCAATGTGCTGCTCAACCTGTGGCTGATTCCCCGCCATGGAGCGGTCGGCTGCGCCATCGCCACGGTCCTGGCGCAAGCGCTGGCAACTTGGCTGGCGAACGGACTGTTCGCGCCGACGCGGCGTATATTTATCATGCAAACCAAGTCCCTGCTCGGTGGAGTCGTAACATGAAAGAGATCTTTGACGACTATTTGAGAATTTCCCTCGGGGAAGAGGAACAGGCGACGCGAAAGTTCAAGCAGTTCGAGCGCAATTATCGCCGCTTCTTCCCGCAGGACAGGCAAGCCAGGCTGCTCGACATCGGGGTCGGTCGCGGCGAGATGCTGTCGTGCATGAGGGACTGGGGTTACCGGCACTACCTGGGCATAGATATTTCGCCGACGACGATAGGCTTCTGCCAGCGCCTCGGCCTGAATTGCCAGCAGGTAGAGGACAGCACCCGGTTTCTCTTGCAGCACCCGCAGACCTACGCCTTGATCAGCCTGATCGACGTGCTGGAGCACATCAGGAAGGAACATGTGATCGCTTTTCTCGCGGCGGTTAAGGGCGCGCTCGCGCCCGGGGGCGTGGTGATCATCCAGGTGCCCAACCTGCAGGCGCCCGATGGACAATTGCATCGCTACAACGATATCACCCACGAAGTCGGCTACATTGAGCACAGCCTGGCGCAGGTGCTGATGGCTTCGGGTTTCGAGCGCTTTCGTTTCCAGGGCTTCGAGGAGTTTGTATTCGGCACCCCGGTCGAATGGCTGCGACGCCTCTTTCGTGCCTGCCATTGGTTGGTAGTGCGTTTTCTGCGGGGCGTCGATGGCAACATCAACCCGGCCATTCTGCACCCGGTTTTTTGCGCCATCGCCCGCAAGGATGAAACCCTTTAATCCCGGCAAGCTCGCTCTGGCGCGCATGTTGCGGCCACTGTGGGCGGTTCTGGGCTGGTTTTTTCCGCGCGCCCCCGAGGCTGGCGAGCCGCGCCGCATACTGGTGTTCGACTTTCACCTGATCGGCGACATTGTCCTGCTGACGCCGCTGCTGGCGGCACTGCGCGCCGCCTACCCACGCGCCCACATCGCCCTGGTCGCCGGTCCTTGGGCTGGCGAGGTTTTGCGGGGATTGCCGTATATAGACGAACTGGTGGAATTCTCCGCACCTTGGGTCAGGTATCGCCAGGGCCTGGACGCTTGGCGCAACTGCAGGCGCCTGCTGCTGCGCTTGCGGCAGAAGCAATGGGACCTGGGATTGGAGGTGCGCGGAGATGTCCGGCAGATCTTGCTGCTGGCGCTCGCCGGTGCGCGGCGCCGGGTAGGCTACGATTTTTCCGGCGGCGGCGGTTTGCTGACGGATGTTGTGGCAAGCAGACCCGGTGACCGGCATATCGCCGCCGACTATCATCGGCGGCTTTGCGAGCACCTGGGTATCTGGCACGAGCGGGAATACCTGCCGAAGTTAATGCTGACCACGGCTGAACAGCTTGCAGCCGGCGCCAGCGAGCCCTTCATCGGCATACACTTCGGCGCTTCCCTGGCGCTGCGGGTTCCCGGAGAGGCGATGCTGGATGTCTTCATCGGCAAGCTTGCGGCGGGCTCACGCGGGCCCTTCGTCGTCTACCATCTGCACGAGGCGCCGCAACTCAGCCAAAGACTGCTGGCGAAACTGGTAGAGTGCGGCGTATCGGCTACTTCTTGGAGGGGTAGCTTGCGTGAGTTCATCTGCCATGTTTCCCGTTGTCGCCATCTGTTTGCGCTGGATAGCGGGCCGGCCCATATCGCCGCTGCGCTGGGCGTCACGGTGAGCGTTATCTACGGGCCCTCGCTGCCGCAGATGACACGGCCGCTGGGCAGGTCGGTGCGCATCATTGACGGACGGGACTTGCCCTGCCGGCCCTGCGACCAGCGGCATTGCCGCAATCCGAGTTTCCAGCAATGCTTCGCAGCGCCGCAGGATTGGCTGGGAATGGAAAAGGGTGGATGAGCGTTTGAAAATTTCAGTCATCACGGTCTGCTTCAACAGCGCGAAAACCATCGCCGATACCCTGCGCTCGGTCGCCGCGCAGACCCATGCCGAGGTCGAGCACATCATCGTCGATGGCGGCTCCACGGACGGCACCCTAACCATCATTGACCGCCACCGCGAGCGGCTGGCCACGTTCATTTCGGAGCCCGACCGCGGAGTTTACGATGCCATGAACAAGGGCATCATGCGGGCCACGGGGGATGTGGTCGGGTTCCTGAATGCCGACGACGTCTATGCCGATGCGACTGCGCTGGAGGCTGTCGCGGCTGCCTTTGGAACCCCTGGGGTTGACGCCTGTTACGCCGATCTGGTGTATGTCGAAAAGCAGGATATGAGCAGGATCGTCCGATATTGGCGGCCAGGGGAATATCGCCTTGGACTGTTCCGCAAAGGCTGGATGCCGCCACATCCGACTTTCTTCGTGCGGAGAGAGGTGTTCGCGAGATTTGGGATGTTCGATCTGCAGTACAGACTGCAAGCCGACTTCGAGTTGGCGATGCGGTTTCTGGAAGTGCATCTAATCAGGGCCGCCTATATCCCCCGCATTCTGGTGAACATGCGCATGGGCGGCATGTCAAATAACAGTTATTTAAATATCCTCAAAGGCAATCTCGAGGCTTACCAGGCTTGCCGGAAGAACGGCCTCCCGGTGAGTATTTTTTTCATACTCCATAAGCTCTGCTCTCGCTTGCCTCAGTTCTTCTCCAAGCCACCGTCCGGTGCAACGAAAAGCTAGTGTCCCGCGAGGGGGCTTTCGGGCCAGTACCAACCGTGGCGGCGATTAGAGATAAAATAAGGGCATGAAATACACATTCAGGCAGCGATGATCACGGCGATCATCGTCAACTACAATAGCGGCGCCCTGCTGACAGCCTGTGTGACGTCGCTGTTGGCTTCACCCGGCCCGTTGAAAATCGTCGTCTCCGACAATGCATCGACCGACGATAGTATTGAACGTCTGCTGGCGTTTCATGGCGATGACGAGCGCCTCATGATCGTCAGGAATGGCGCCAATTTGGGGTTTTCCGGCGGATGTAACAAGGGGCTCCCCTACGTGAGCGGCGAGTACGTGTTATTTATCAACCCCGATTGCGTCGTTCGGCCTGATGCTATCGAGAGAATGCGTACCCTCATGGAGTCGCACCCGGAGGCGGGCATGGCTGGATGCCTCATTCGTAACGTCGATGGTTCGGAACAAGTCGGATGCCGTCGTTATGTGCCGACGCCCTGGCGCTCTCTGGTTCGGGTATTGCGGCTGGATCGGCTGTTCCCGGGCGATCTGCGGCTCCGTACCTTCAATATGGCGGGAACCCCCCTGCCGTCCCGGCCGGTGCAGATTGAGGCACTCTCCGGCGCATTCATGTTCGTACGGCGCAGTGCCCTGGCACAGGTGGGTCCTCTCGACGAGCATTACTTCCTGCATTGCGAGGATCTCGACTGGTGCATGCGTTTCCGCCAAGCGGGTTACACCATTTTGTTCGTGCCGGACGTAGCGATTACACACCTCAAGGGCGGCAGCCAGGCATCCCCTTTATTTGTCGAATGGCACAAGCACAAGGGGATGGCGCGCTTTTACCAGCAATTTTTCCGGCACGAGTATCCATGGATACTGATGCTGCTGGTGATCCTGGCAGTGTGGGCACGCCTCTTCCTGATGTCGCCCTATCTGTTTCTCAGGCGAGAGCAGGGCATCCATCCGGATATGCGAGAAGCGTACCGGCAGTGCGCCCCGCTGTGGCGAACTCCCAATCCGACCAGTGCGGCGCGTACCGTGATTGTGAGCGGCGCTTCCAGCCAGATTGGGCGATTCCTGCTGCCACTGCTTATCCGGAGCGGATATCGGGTGGTCGCACTGAGCCGCGAGACGGCTCCGGTTTGGAAAGCGGATTGCAGCGGAGACATTTTCTGGCTGAAGGCCGACATTCGGGATGCAGTGTCGCTGAGCGCGTTGCCGTCCGCACACTACCTGATCCATCTGGCGCCCTTGATGATCCTGCCGCTCCAGCTCGAGAGATTCGCGGCCATCGGGGTCAAGCGCATCATCGCCTTCAGCTCGTCGAGCAGGTTCAGCAAGACTGTGTCGCCCATCACGGCCGAGCGCAGTTACGCCAAGCATCTCGCCGCAGCGGAAGAGGAACTTGCCGTACGCTGTGGGCAATACGGAATTCGCTGGACGGTGTTTCGCCCGACCCTGATCTACGGACTGGGCATGGATCGCAATATTACCTTGATCCGGCGGTTAATCCGGACTATTGGGATTTTCCCGCTGTTTGGCGCAGCTTCCGGCTTGCGACAGCCGGTGCATGCCGCCGATCTGGCCGCCGCCTGTGTCGCGGTGCTGGAGAATCCACTGGCCTACGATAAGGCATACGATCTCAGCGGCGGGGAAACTCTGACATACCATTCGATGGTAAGCCGCATTTTCGAAAGCCTGCATCACAAGCCGAAATTCGTGACTATTCCGATGGTTCTGTTCCGGGCCGCCATCGGCGTGCTTGCGTTCATCCCGCGGTATCGCGACTTCAATATCGCCATGGCGCAGCGGATGAATGAGGATTTGGTCTATGTGCACGATGAGGCGACACGCGATTTTGGTTTCACGCCAAAGAAATTTACCCCATAGAATTATGTTCCCATCGCTTTTTATGCCGTTTGGCCTGACATTCCTGATGTTGCTTGTCTTGACGAGATCCGGCGCAGCCCGGTATCTGGCCATGGACAAACCCAATCAGCGGTCGCTCCATGTCGAGGCGGTCCCGCGTATCGGGGGTATCGCGATGATTATCGCAACGCTCAGTGCCTGGAGCTTGCTGCCGCAGCGCCCATTGCTGCCGATGCTGCTGACCGCCACCCTGGCGGGAATTTCGTTTGTCGACGATCGGCAGGGTCTTCCGGTTGGAGTGCGCCTGGCGGCACAAGGGCTTGCTGCCCTGTTGATGGTGCTGTTCGGAATCGGCGCAATAGACGCAGACGTTTGGGTGGTGGCGAGTCTGGTTGTGTATGTGGTGTGGATGGCAAATGCGTACAACTTCATGGATGGGTCCGACGGTTTGGCGGGTGGCATGGCGGTTTTTGGATTTTTGGCATACGGCTGGGCGGCATTCGCCGCCGCCGCGGAGCCCCTGGCCACCATGAGTTTCGCAGTGGCGGCGGCGGCTGGGGGCTTCCTGTGTTTCAATTTTCCTCCGGCGAAAATATTCATGGGGGATGCCGGCTCCATTCCTTTGGGCTTTCTCGCCGCAAGCATGGGTCTGCTTGGCATGCAGCAAGGCTTGTGGCCGATGTGGTTCCCGATTCTGGTATTCTCACCTTTCCTGGCGGATGCCAGCGTCACTCTATTGCGCCGCATCTGGCGCGGCGAACGGTTTTGGCAAGCGCACCGCGAGCATTACTACCAACGCCTGATCAGGATGGGATGGGGACATCGGCGCACTGCCTTGGCGGAATACCTCGCAATGGCAGGAGTGGCGGCGAGTGCGGTGGCCGGATTGAAGCTTGGGGCGCAGGCGCAGGTATTTATATGCACAGCCTGGGTCGCAATTTTTGCCGCCATGATGATCGGCATAGATAGGCGCTGGCGAGTTTTTCAGCAGGCCGCGGATCGAGGCCGGTGAGGATGCGCATCTTGCTCGTCATCCTGCATGACCTGGCTGCCACTGGCCTGGCCTGGGCATTGGCCTACTGGCTGCGCTTCAACTTCGATATTCCGCCAACCTATGCAAGAAGCATGCTGGCGACCCTGGCTTTTGTGGTGACTCTGCAGGGGGTCATTGCCTGGAGCTTCGGCCTGTATCGGGGAATCTGGCGGTTCGCCAGTTTGCCCGACCTCAAACGCATCATCGCTGCCGTGAGCGCTGGTGCGGTGACCGTGCCGCTGCTGCTGTACATGCTGCAGCTGTTGTCCGACGTCCCCCGTTCGGTTCTGGTGCTGTATCCGATATTGCTGGTTCTGTTCATGGGAGGTAGCCGCTTTCTCTACCGTTCCTGGAAGGACGGGCATCTGCTCAGCTTTCGCGATGTTGCAGGAGAGCCGGTGTTGGTGTTGGGGGCGGGGGAAGCGGCTTTGAACCTGATACGCGACCTTGCCCGCAGTCGTCAGTGGCGGGTAGTGGGATTGCTCGACGATGATCCCGAAAAGCACCAGCGTTTATTGCATGGAGTGCCGGTGCTGGGGCCGCTCTCCGAGATCGCCGGTCAGGCACGGCGCCTTGGCGTGAGGCAGGCAATCATGGCCATGCCCTCGGCAGCGCATTCGGTTCGCCGCCACGCCGCGAAGCTGGCAAGCGAGGCCGGCTTGACATTGATGACAGTGCCTTCTTTTGAGGACCTGCTGTCGGGCCGGGTTGCCATCTCGCAGATGCGCAAGGTCGAACTTGAAGATTTGCTCGGCCGCGACCGGGTGCTGCTGGATGAGGAGGGTTTGCAGGGTCTGCTGACCGGCAAGGTGGTTCTGGTCACAGGCGCCGGTGGTTCGATCGGTTCCGAGCTGTGTCGCCAGATCGCTCGTTACTCGCCCGGTCGGCTGGTGTTGTTTGAAATCTCCGAATTCGCAATGTATTGCATCGAGCAGGAGTTCTCCAAACAGTTCCCCGCGGTTGCTGTTGCCTGCTTGATTGGCGATGTGCGCGACGCAAGCCGTTTGGCGGAAATATTCCGCGAGTATCGGCCCGACGTGGTCTTCCATGCGGCGGCCTACAAGCATGTCCCGTTGCTGGAGAGCGCGAATGCATGGCAAGCGTTGCGCAACAATGTGCTCGGCACGGCGTGCGTGGCGCGCGCCGCGCTGGATCATGGCATCGGCCGCTTCGTCCTGATCTCCACCGACAAGGCGGTAAACCCGACCAATGTCATGGGCGCCAGCAAACGCCTGGCGGAGATGGTATGCCAGGCCCTGGCCGTGACAGGGCTGGCGAACGCCAACCCGACGCGTTTTGTCATCGTACGCTTCGGTAATGTGCTGGGCAGCAGCGGCAGCGTGATCCCGAAATTTCGCGAGCAGATCGCCCAAGGCGGTCCGGTAACCGTGACCCACCCGGATATCGTGCGTTACTTCATGCTGATTCCGGAGGCGGCGCAACTGGTCCTGCAAGCAGCGCTGATGGGGCAGGGTGGCGAGATTTTCGTGCTCAACATGGGAGAGCCGATCAGGATCGTCGATCTTGCGCGCGACATGATCCGTCTGTCCGGTTTTACCGAAGAAGATATCCGCATCGAGTTCATCGGCCTGCGGGCGGGCGAGAAACTATTTGAGGAACTGCTCGCCGCCAGTGAAACAACGCAGCCGACCCGTCATTCGAAGCTGCGGGTGGCCAGAGGGTTGGATGGGACACACAATCAGGAATGGCTGCAGGAGTTGCTCGCGTGGCTGGATCGGCCTAACCGGAGCCAGGCCATGGTCAAGGCGGAATTGGCGGCGCGCGTTCCGGAGTATCGCCCGACGCCGTCCCCCGCCAGCAATGATTCGCCTGGCGGGACCATTCCGTCACCGGAATGAACCCAGCTTGGTAAGCTTGGGCAATCAGCATGGCAACATACGCTATCGGCGATATTCAGGGTTGTTTCGAGGCGCTGCAAAGGCTGCTGGAAAAGATCGACTTCGATGGCCGGCGCGACAGGCTATGGCTGGTCGGCGATCTGGTCAACCGCGGGCCGCAGTCGCTGGAAGTACTGCGCTTCGTCAAGAGTCTCGGCAGCGCCGCCATCACGGTGCTGGGCAACCACGATCTGCATCTGATTATGCTGTCCGAGGGAAGTTCGAAGTTGCGCGATGACGATACGCTTGAGCGTATCCTCGCGGCGGAGGATCGGGATGAGTTGCTGGCGTGGTTGCGAGCTCTGCCGCTGATGCACGTCGAGAACAATTTTGCCATGGTGCATGCCGGCCTGTTGCCGCAGTGGACCGTGAAGAAAGCGCGGACTCTGGCCGGCGAAGTGGAGGCGGCACTGCGCGCCAGCAACTACCGACAGTTTCTTGCGCATATGTGGGGCAGCGAACCGGCGGCTTGGCGCGAGGACCTGACGGGCTGGGCGCGGCTGCGGGTGATCGTCAATGCGATGACGCGCATGCGCTTTTGTTCGCCTGAAGGAACCATGGAATTCCGTACCAAGGGCGAGCTTGCCAGTGCGCCGCCCGGCTATCTGCCTTGGTTTGAGGCGCCAAATCGGCACAGCGCCGAGCATATATTGATTACCGGCCACTGGTCGGCGCTGGGACTGACAATAACCCCTAACTTGCTGACGCTCGATTCAGGCTGCCTGTGGGGCGGCCACCTTAGCGCGGTGCGCCTGGAAGATCGACAAGTGTTCCAGGTCGTTTGCCGGGCAGTCTGAGCGCACGCAAACCCTGTCAGTGCGTAACTCGCGTGGTGCCGCCGCCGGATAGTACGCGCACTCTTTCACCGGCGCGAAACTGTTCGTCGGCTTCCTGGGTAATGGCGCTCATCGCGCCATTGTCGAATTTGACGGTGATTTCCAGGCCGGCTTTCTTGCTCATGCCCTCTTCGAGAGCATGTCCCGCCACCGCGCCGCCGACAGCGCCGAGGATGGTGCCGACAGCCGAACCGCGGTTGCCGCCACCGACGTTGCTGCCGGCGATGCCGCCGATTACCCCGCCCACGGCAGTGCCCGTTCCCGATTTGTTCCCCTCGAGCGTAACCTGCCGGACGCTTTCCACGACGCCCATGCGCACGGTCATCTCCCGCTGCGCCTGGCGTTGTTGATAGCTGCCGCCGGATTGGCTGGTGGCGCAGCCGGTCAGGAGCAGCGTGAATGCGGCAAAAACCGCCAGGGTGAGAGTAGTCTTGTTCATATGCAATCCTTTACCAAGGCGCGTGGCCGAATGCCCCGCGATACAGCGCGGCGATATCGTCGCGCTTTGTTTTGTGGTTCTGGCCGCCGCGATGAGCAATCTTTATCGACCCCATCAACGAAGCCAGCCGGCCGGTCTTTTCCCATCCCCAGCCCTGGCTGATGCCGTATAACAGGCCTCCGCGGTAGGCGTCGCCGCAGCCGGTCGGATCGATCAGCGCTTCTGGTTTAACGCTGGGGATGACAATACGTTGACCACCGGCGTAAATCTCCGATCCCTTGCCGCCCAGCGTGACGATCATCGCCCTGACATTCCGCGCCAGTTCATCGATTGATTTTCCGGTACGCTCGCACAACAACTCCGCCTCATAGTCGTTGACCGTGCAATAGTCGGCAAGTTGCATAAAATGCATCAACTCTTCGCCACTGAACATCGGCAGCCCCTGCCCCGGATCGAACATGAAGGGAATGCCGGCTTCGCGAAACTCGAGGGAATGCTGGAGCATTCCGTCGCGACCATCCGGCGAGACGATGCCAAGGGATATGCCTTGCGCATCCGCGACATGGCTGGAATGCGAAAAATTCATCGCGCCGGGATGGAAAGCGGTGATTTGATTGTCGTCGAGATCCGTGGTGATGAACGCTTGAGCGGTAAAGCTGTCGGGGATCTCCTTGACGTGACTGGTGTCGAGTCCCAGATGCTTCAAGCGTTGCATGTACAGGGTGCTGTCATGGCCGACGGTGGCCATGACAAGCGGGTCTCCGCCGAGCAGTCTGAGATTGTAGGCGATATTCCCGGCGCATCCTCCAAACTCGCGCCGCATGTCGGGAACGAGAAAGGAAACATTGAGAATGTGAATCTGCTCGGGCAGAATGTGGTGCTTGAAACGATCATGAAAAACCATGATCGTGTCATAGGCGATGGAGCCGCAAATCAGTGTTTTCATGGGGAAGAGGCATCAATATGATGCGCCAATGATAACATCCGCCCCCTGACCCGACTTGCGACAGCAGCGGAATTCAGCCGAGAGCAGCCAATGCGGCGTCGTAGTTCGGCTCGCTCTTGATCTCCGGGACCAGTTCAGCGTGGATTACCTTGTCATTTTCGTCGAGAACCACCACGGCGCGAGCGGTGACGCCGGCGAGAGGGCCTTCGACAATCTCGACACCGTAATTCGACATGAATTCCCTTCCGCGCATGGTTGATAGGGGGATTACATTCTTTAATCCCTCTGTCGTACAAAAACGCTTCATGGCGAAAGGCAGGTCGGCCGAAATCACCAGCACCACCGTATTCGGCAGGCTGCTGGCGCGTTCGTTGAATTTGCGCGTTGAAGTGGCGCAGGTCGGTGTGTCCAGGCTGGGGACGATGTTGAGCACCTTGCGCTTTCCGGCGAAATCCTTGAGTGTCTTGTTGGAAAGATCTGTGGCGACCAGCGAGAAGGCGGTTGCGCTCTGGCCGGCTTTCGGAAACTGGCCGCTCAGGTGAATCGGATTGCCGCCATGGTTGACGGTGGTCATGATCTTTCTCCAGTTGGATGAAACGCCGCAGAATACTCTTATGGATAAAAAAGATAAAGCCGGTATCCAGCTGCCAGCGCGTTGCCGGAATTGTCATGAACCAGCGCCAGGTTTACTGCAACTTCTCGATTGGCGAGGAATCCCGACGCAATGTCGGCGCCCTGTGGCAGATATGCCGAGGGCGGCAGCACCTTGCGCAATAGCGGACGGTCGGCGGTATCCGTCAGCGTCAGTTCAAGATGCGGGTAGGCCTGAGCGAAGGGAGCGCGATTCTTGAGCGTAGCAGCAAGCACCAGTCGTTCGACGTTGGCTTGATCAGGATTCAGGTCCGAGGATTCTATGCTGATCAGGTCGCCTTTGCGGGGCAATGGAAAATCGCAGTCTAAGGATTTGCACATGGCTTGCAACGCAGGTTTTGCTTGCGGCCACAACACGCTCAGTTCGACGCGGAAAAATATGCTCGCTTGCAGCAGCAACAACAGCAAGGCCGGCATCGAAGCGAATGCCCAGGCCCAGGAGGGAAACTTTGAGGCCTTGTCGCCGGGCTCAAGCAACAGCGCCGCAGTTTCCTGCGTTTGACGGATTTCTTCAGCGACGGCCGGGGAAGGCGGAAGGGTATTTTCGTTGAACTCATCCGGGCTGTCCGCGGCGGCTTCCGCCATGACGGGGAATTCCTGCTGCGGTTCAATCGGTTCAATCGGTTCAATCGGTTCAATAGGTTCAATCGGCGCGACCTGCTCAGTGACCGCGTCGAGCAGAGTGTCAAGGGCATTGAAGACATGCTGACATTGGCCGCAGCGAACTTTGCCATGCAGGGCTTTTAGCTGTTCCGGAGTGACCCGGAATGTGGTTGAACAAGCGGGACAGCGTGTGATCATCATGGCTGTTGCCTATTCAGGATGCCTTCCAGACGCACCCATCCATCCAAAGTCGCACCGACTCGCAGTGGCAGAAAAGCCGCGTAAGCGGCGATGACATCATCGGCCTGGGATTCCAGCACGCCTGAGAGTGCCAGACGTCCTCCGGTGTTTTCCCCCGGAGCGCGTGGCGCAAGACGTGCTGCAAGCAAGGGCGCCAGCACGCACAGCGGATTGGTGAGGATGTTGGCGACGACCCTGTCGAAAGTCTCATCCAGAGCCGCACGCGAGTGCCGCAGTTCCAGTGTGATGCTGTTGGCGGCGGCATTGTCGCGCGCGGCGTCAAGTGCGGTGTCGTCGATATCGACGCCGAGTACCTGAGCGGCGCCAAGTTTCGCAGCGGCGATCGCCAGGATGCCCGAGCCGCAGCCATAATCCAAGACTGTTTCACCACCCTGAATGTTTTCACACAGCCACTCCAGGCAGAGTCGTGTCGTCGGGTGCGAGCCGGTGCCGAAAGCCATGCCCGGATCGAGTTTCAGATTAATGGCCGTCGAATTGGGGGGGGTATGCCAGGATGGGACGATCCACAGGCGGTCGTTGATACGGATTGGGTCGAATTGCGACTGGGTCAGCTCTACCCAGTTCTGCTCGGCGACTTCCCCGAGGCTGATCTCCGGCGGCGGCGCGATACCGATGGCACGGCAGGCAGCAACTACGCGGATGCTTGGAGAATCGGGATCTTCGCAAGGATCGAAGAGGGCTATAACGCGACTGTGTAACCACAGCGGGGGCGAGTCGCTGGCCGTACCACCCGGCTCGCCGAATTGGGGAGTCTCACCCGGCGTGCCGGCCAGCGCATCCTCGACGCTTACGCTAATGGCGCCTTGCTCCAGCAGGGCATCCGACAGCGCATCGGCATGATCGGCGGCGGCGACGAGGGTGACACTCTGCCACATGACTTATTTCCCTTTGGTCGCCTCGTCCTTGGCCGCGAGTTTCTGTTCCAGATAGTGAATGTTGGTGCCGCCTTCGATGAAGCGGGCATCGTGCATCAGTTCCTGATGCAGCGGGATGTTGGTCTTGATGCCTTCCACCACCATTTCCGAAAGCGCGATGCGCATGCGGCGGATGGCCTGATCGCGGGTGTCGCCGTAAGCGATGACCTTGCCGATCATCGAGTCGTAGTGCGGCGGAATCGTGTAGCCCTGGTAAATATGGGTATCCACGCGAATGCCGGGACCGCCGGGCGGGTGATAGGAAAGGATCTTGCCGGGGGAGGGGGTGAATTTGAAAGGGTCCTCGGCGTTGATGCGGCACTCGATGGCGTGGCCTTTTAGGACAACGTCGCGCTGGCGCAACCAGAGCTTCTCCCCGGCGGCGATGCGGATTTGCGCCTGGACGATGTCGATGCCGGTGACTTGCTCGGTGACCGGATGCTCGACCTGCACGCGCGTGTTCATCTCGATGAAGTAGAACTCGCCGT
>CAYHXK010000014.1:0-16774 GCA_964360125.1 uncultured Sterolibacterium sp. | reverse complement strand
CACCGTAAGCAACTCCCAGGCGTAGCGGATGGCGTCGTGCTTGAAGTAGTCGCCGAAACTGAAGTTGCCGAGCATTTCGAAAAAAGTGTGATGCCGCGCGGTGTAGCCGACATTTTCCAGGTCGTTGTGTTTGCCGCCGGCGCGCAGGCAGCGCTGCGAAGAGGCGGCTCGGCTGTAGGGGCGTTTCTCCTTGCCGGTAAACACGTCCTTGAACTGCACCATGCCGGAATTGGTAAACAGCAGGGTCGGATCGTTGCCCGGCACCAGCGGACTGGAAGCAACCTCGGTATGGCCCTTGGAGGCAAAGAATTCGAGAAATTTCCGGCGGATTTCGGCGCTGTTCATGGCTTGTTCGTGAGTCCTGACGTTAAGCGACGATTTTAGCATCCCCGCTCGCGCCAGTCGCCAAGTCAGCCCATTCCAGTGGAAATCTTACTCCGCGCCGCCGGGCTTTGGGCGCACTGCGGCATGGTTAGGTGCGCAGCGGATCGAACAAGTCGAGCCGGTCGGTGAATATGGCCGCCACGCCGGCGGCAAACAATCGGGTCGCATCTTCGCGTCGATTCACCGTGTAACAGGCGAGCGGATAACCGGCGGCGCCGATTTCCGCCGCTTGCTCCGGCTGCAGATGCTTTGCCGCGCAATGCAGTGCGCGGCACTCCAAAGCTTGCAGGCGTGGCTGCCAATCGGCAGGGACGTTTTCCACCAACAAGGCGCGCGGCAGCGCCGGGGCCGCGACACGCGCAGACGCCAGGGCAAGCTCGGAAAACGACGAAAACAGCAGCGGCACGCTCGCGTAGTCCCGCGCCGAACGCTCGATCAGGCGCGCCACGACTGTGCCGGTTTCCATTTCGAGTCCAGCCGCCGGCTTGATTTCGATGTTGGCGGCAAGGCCCAGTTCGCGGCATGCGGCGAGCGCCTGCTGCAAGGTCGGTAAACGCTCGCCGGCAAAAGCGCGGTGATGCCAGTGCCCGGCATCGAGCTGGCCAAGCCGCACCAACGGCGTTTCAGGAACCCGACCGCTGCCGTCGGTGGTGCGCTCCAGGGTTTCGTCATGAATCAGCAGCGGCATGCCGTCGGCGCTGAGCATCACGTCAAATTCGACCGCGCGAAATCCCAGCCTGGCGGCCAGATGCAGGCCGGCCAGGGTATTTTCAGGCGCCAGCGCACCGCCGCAGCGATGGGCGATATAGCGTGAATAGATCCAGGGAGACCAGTTCATGCGTTCAGCGCCGGTCGCCGGGCAGGGCGTCGGTAACGCCATGGGGACTATTGATGCGGCTCATGGCGGAATCGAGCGCCTCCTTGGCGGGTTTGGCATTGGCCCACACCGAGGCGATCTCCTGGTTGAGAATCTCGCGCATGCGATACAGGCCAGAACCAAATTTGATGCGTGTCGTCGTCGTTTTGCGTTCTGCAAGACGCCGCGTCGCCGCGTCCAGCAGGGTGGGTTCCACACCAGCGGCCTTGAGAGCCTCGACCGCCGCAGGCGTCATTGGCAGGTAGCCGGTCGCCTGCACCCATTCCTGTTGCACCTGCGGCTGCAGCATGAAGCTGACAAAGCGCGCCGCAATCTTGTATTCATGTTTCTTGCGGCCGGCCAGCATCCACAAGGCTGCGCCATCGGGCAGGACCTTGTGCGGAGTCACGTCGTACACATCATCGTAATACGGCAATTCGGCCACCCCCACCGCGAAACCGCCACGCATCGCTTCGGCATACAGCGCCGATTCACCGGTCAGCATGGCGCATTCCCCCGCAATGAATTTGCGGTCGGATTCAGTGCCAGAGCCGAAGTAATGAAAGTAAAAACTCTTGTACCAGCTCGCCAACAGGGCAATGTGCTTGACATCCACCAATCTGTTCAAGGCGACTCTGGTGTTGCCATTCTTCTCGCGTACGGCGATCGGTTCGCCATGCTGCGATGAAACGTTTTCCAGGTGCACCCTGGTGAAACGCGACGAGGTAAATGGACACTTGACGCCGGCGTCGTACAGGCTGCCTGCACGTTGCTGCACGTCCAACCAGGTTTTCGGCGGTTTCTCCGGATCCAGTCCGGCCTGGCGGAAAATCTCCTTGTTCCACATCAGCACCGGCAAGGACATGCCCAGCGGCAACGCCTGGAGTCGGCCCAGCGTGTCATCGACCGAATCGGCCAGCAGCGGGAACAGTCGCTTGCCATCGAACTTGTCGCCCGACTCCGACATCATCTGATACAGCGGCTTGAACCGCGGCAGGGTGTGGAAAAAATCCATGCTGTCATCGGCATCCAGCAATGCCATATGCGGCAGTTGGCGCCGATCTTCCTCCTCGATGCCGCGCAAATCCTGCAACAATACCCGGGCTTTGCCTTTCTGCTCATCGTTGAAGCGCAACACCAGCGTCGCCAGCACATCGTGGGCCTTGCCCGTCAGCGCATGGCGCAGGATTATTTCCTCGCTGGCCCGCGCCGGCGCGGCCAGCGCACTGGCTAGCAACAGCACCCATCCCATCCGACGCATCTCTTCTCCCACGGAATCCAACAAGTTTGGACCCTATCTTACCCTGCCTCGCTTGGCGCCATGCACATACCTTCGCGCTGCGCGATAAATCAGGGGTAACAATGCGATAGTTCCAGATCACTCTTGCATGGCACGGGCGCATATGATATTTTATATATGAATATATGCACATTTGCGTAAAGGGGCGGCAAGATGCGCATCGTTTGCCTGGGTGGCGGTCCCGCTGGCCTGTACTTCAGCATCTTGATGAAGAAATCCAATCCGGACCACGCAGTGACCGTAGTCGAGCGCAATCGTCCCGAAGATACCTTCGGTTGGGGAGTCGTCTTTTCGGATGCAACGCTAGGCAATTTCGCCCGAGCAGATCCTCAGAGCCATACCCAAATCACCCGCGCTTTCCACCACTGGGACAACTGCGATATTTTCTTCAAGCAACGGCGCTTCACTTCCGGAGGCCACGGTTTTTGCGGCATCGGGCGCGGCAAGCTGCTCAAGATCCTGCAAGACCGCGCCACCGAACTTGGCGTCAAGCAGGTTTACGAGACCAATGTCGATGACGACGCCCGCTACGCCGATGCCGACCTGATAATCGCCGCGGACGGCGCCAACAGCTTTATCCGCGACAAGTATGCGGCGCATTTCAAACCCGCCGTCGAAACCCGCAAGAACCGCTATATCTGGCTCGGCACACGCCTCAAGCTGAACGCCTTCACCTTCATCACCCAGCCGACCGAATGGGGCTGGTTCCAGGCGCACGCCTACCAGTTCGAGCAGGACACCAGTACCTTCATCGTCGAGTGCCGCGAGGAAACCTGGCGGGCTGCCGGCCTCGACCGGATGGACCTGGCCGGTTCCATCGCCTTCTGCGAAAAGTTGTTCGCCCAATATCTCGATGGCCACATATTGTTGAGCAACGCACGCCATCTGCGCGGTTCCGCCTGGCTCAATTTCAATCTGGTGCTGTGCGAAAAATGGCACTACAGGAACATCGTGCTGATCGGCGACGCGGCGCATACTGCGCATTTCTCCATCGGCTCGGGAACCAAGCTGGCGATGGAGGATGCCATCGTGCTGAGCAGGTCGCTCGCGGCCAACCCGGGCAATGTAGAGCGGGCGCAGGATTTGTATCAGGAGGAACGCGCCCGCGAAGTCCTGAAACTGCAGAGCGCGGCGCGCAACCGCATGGAATGGTTCGAGAACGTCGCCCGCTACACTCACCTCGAGCCCGAGCAATTTGCCTATGCGCTGCTCACCGGCAGCCAGCGCATCAGTCACGAAAATCTCAAGTTGCGCGACAAGGCCTATGTGGACAGCGTCGAAAGCTGGTTCGCCCAACAAAGCGGCCTGCCGGCGCAACCGCTGCCGCCGATGTTCACCCCGTTTCGCATCGCCGGACTGACCCTGATGAATCGCGTGGTGGTCTCGCCGATGGCCATGTATTCCTGCCGCGACGGACTGCCGGACGATTTCCTGTTGGTGCATCTGGGCAGCCGCGCACTCGGGGGCGCCGGGCTGGTAATGACGGAGATGACCTGCGTCTCGCCCGCGGCGCGCATTACTCCGGGTTGCGCCGGTTTGTGGAACCAGCAGCAGATGCAGGGATGGCGACGCATCGTGGATTTCACGCATCGCAACTCCGGCGCCCGCATCGGCATCCAGCTCGGCCACAGCGGCCCGAAAGGCTCGACCCGTCCGGGCTGGGAGGCTATCGACGAGCCGCTTGCCGCAGGCAACTGGCCGTTGCTGGCGGCCTCGGCCATCCCCTATGGACCACGCAACCAGGTGCCGCAAGCAATGTCGCGCGCCGACATGGACCAGGTGCGCGACGATTTCGTCGCAGCCGCACAACGCGCCCTCAGTGCCGGTTTCGATCTGCTCGAACTGCATTGCGCCCACGGCTACCTGCTTTCCAGCTTTATCTGCCCGCTCACCAATCGGCGCGGCGACGAATACGGCGGCAGTCTGGAAAATCGCCTGCGCTATCCGCTCGAAGTGTGCCGCGCCCTGCGCGCTGCCTGGCCCGCCGCCAAGCCGCTGTCGGTGCGCATCTCGGCGCACGACTGGGCCCCCGGCGGCAACACCCCGGACGATGCAGTCATCATGGCGCGGCGCTTCAAGGATGCCGGCGCCGACTTGATCGACGTTTCCTCGGGTCAGACCACCCGCGCCGCCAAGCCCGTCTATGGCCGCATGTACCAGACGCCGTTTGCCGACCGGATCAGGAACGAGGTGGCGATCGCCACCATTGCGGTCGGCAACATCTACGAGGCAGATCACGTGAACAGCATCGTCGCCGCCGGCCGCGCCGACTTGTGCGCCCTCGCCCGACCGCATTTGGCCGATCCGGCATGGACCCTGCACGCCGCGGCGCAGATGGGGTTCCATGAAGCAACCTGGCCGCCGCAGTATCTAAGCGGCAAAGAGCAACTTGAGCGCAATCTGGAACGCACCGAACGAGCTGCGCTGAAGGTCTGATGCAGAATTTACTTTCTAAAGGAAGCAGGTCATGATCAAGAAAAAGATTCCCGCGGCAAAATCCGATACCGAAACCCGCGTCACCAGTAGCTATGCCCAGGAGCTGCGCCTCTGGCTGCGTATGCTGGCGTGTACCAATCTGATCGAAGGCGAGATCAGGAACCGTCTGCGCACCCATTTCAACATGACCTTGCCGCGTTTCGACCTGATGGCGCAGTTGGAACGCGCCCCGGAGGGGATGAAAATGGGAGAACTGTCGAAGCGCATGATGGTCACCGGCGGCAATGTGACCGGCATCACCGACCAGTTGGTTGAAGAGGGACTGGTGGTGCGCGACGACAACCCCAAGGATAGGCGCGCCTATAACGTCAAACTGACGCCGGTGGGGCGCAAGTCCTTCATGAAAATGGCGGCGGCGCACGAGTTATGGATAGTCGAATTGCTCGGTGTTTTTAACGAGAAGGAGCGCGACCAGTTTTACGCTCAGCTGGCGAAGCTCAAGCTTCATGTATCCTCCATTACCAGCCCCGGCAGTAATCCGCCATGAGTCTGAAGCGGCAATGGCAAGATGCATCCGGCGATGCGGCGCAGCTGTTTTCCCTGCAGATCGGCAACTGCCGGACGCCGTCCATGGTTTTTCAATGAGAGGGCTACCGATCATGCACCAGATCCTCCAGCCCGCCGGCTGGGCCAGGCCAAGAGGCTTCGCCAACGGCATCAAGTCGAAGGGGACGATGATTTTCACTGGCGGGCAAATTGGCTGGGACGGCGAATGCCGTTTCGTCAGTCCGGATCTCGTGGAGCAGGTCCAGCAGACGCTCCGCAACATCGTGACCATCCTCGCCGAGGCCGGCGCAAAGCCGGAGCATGTGGTGCGTCTGACCTGGTATGTTGCCGACAAGCGCGAATACCTGGCGCAGGCCAAGGCAATTGGCGTCGTCTACCGCGCTGTCATGGGCCGGCACTTTCCGGCAATGGCCGTGGTGCAGGTTGCCGCGCTGGTCGAGGACGCCGCCAAGGTGGAGATCGAAGCGACGGCGGTCATACCGGATGTCGATTGATTCGAACTTCAGGTAAAACTGACGTAAAATCGCATTGCTGCCATTCGTTCTGGTACCCACAGGGCACAATAGCCCGCTGTCAGGTTTGCCGCACCAGTGCCGATGGATACCCGATTTGAATATATATTGGCATTATTCGGGCTTACACCGCTTCCGGGGATCGTCATGCAATTACGCCTGTACCTACTGCTCATCCCTTTCGCACTGAGCGCCTGCGAGCAGCTCGGTCTGGATGATCAAGCCAAAATCACCGCGGCCCGGGAAGCGGATGGCAGGGCCATCGGCAGCGCCTGCCGGCAATCGGCCCGGGCGTTGGAAGATTGCTACTCGCTCAATCCGAAATCCCAGAAAGCCGCGATCTTCGCCGGCTGGCGCGACATGGATGGCTACATGCGTGAAAACAAGATCGAAAGCTTAAAACCGCCCATGGAAGAAGTTAAGCCGTCCGAGGAAGCGGTCGCCGAGAAGCCGAAAGCCAAGCGTTAATCCCAATCACGACAGTACGCGCGCCAGGATTCCGGAAATGGCGTAGTGCTATGGCGCGGGATTGCCGTAACGCAGGAAAATTCCCTCGATTTCCTGCAATACTTCATCCGCCAGTTTCACTTCATAAGCGGAAATATTTTCCTCCAGCTGCGCCATGCTCGTTGCACCGATAATCGTGCTCGTCACGAACCAGCGCGAGTAAACGAACGCCAGCGCCAATTGTGTCGGTGTCAAGCGGTGCCGCCGCGCGAGTTCGGCATAAGCCGCCACGGCAGCCTGGACGTTGGGCTTGCTGTAGCGCTGGGCGAATCCATCGAACAAAGTCAGGCGTCCTTGCGCCTGGGGATCGGCCAGGTATTTGCCCGTCAGCAGTCCGAAGGCCAGCGGCGAATAGGGCAGCAGCGCAATATTTTCGCGAAAGCCGATCTCCGCCAGGGTCTGTTCGTAAGTGCGGTTGAGCAAATTGTAGGCATTCTGGATCGACACCACGCGCGGCAGCTTTAGTTCATTCGCCAGCCGCACAAATTCCATGACGCCCCACGGCCATTCATTTGACAGGCCGAGCGTGCGGATCTTGCCCTCCTGCACCAGTTCCGCCAGCGCCTCCAGCGTCTCGCGGATCGCCACGGTCGGTCGCTCCTTGGCGGGATCGAACTGGTACTGGCCAAAAATCGGCGCATTGCGATCGGGCCAGTGCAATTGGTAGAGATCGACATAGTCGGTCTGCAAGCGCTTTAATGAATGCTCCAGCGCCGTGCGCAAACTCTGGCGATTGAAATTCATCTCGCCGCCGCGGATCCACTTCATGCTGCGTCCCGCGCCGGCGATCTTGGTGGCCAATACAATCTTGTCGCGCGCTCGATGCTTGAGCCAGTGGCCGATAAAAGTTTCGGTCTTGCCGTAGCTCTCTGCGTTGGGCGGCACAGAATACATCTCGGCAGTGTCGATGAAGTTGATCCCCGCTTCCACTGCATGGTCGAGTTGGGCGTGGGCATCCGCCTGATCGTTCTGCGTGCCGAAAGTCATGGTGCCAAGACAGATTTCGCTGACCTCGATAGCGCTCGTTCCCAGTTTGCGGTATTTCATGTCAAGTCCTTTTGGATCGGCACAGATACGCTATTCTAAGAGCATCTCGACTGTTGAGGAATGCGCCATGTTCGATCCCGCCGAACTCGACCGGCAGTACAACGCCCGCGCCGCAGTGCCTGACCATCCCGCATATCTGCTGCGCTGGGCGCAACGCTCGGCGGCGGCGCGGGAGCAGCTTCGATGCGAACTGAACTATTATTACAGCAGCAATCCGGTGGATACGCTGGATATCTTTCCCTCTTCTCGTCCCGGCGCCCCGCTCTTCCTGTTTATCCATGGCGGATACTGGCGTGCGCTGGACAAGAGCGATTTCTCGTTTCTCGCCCCGGCCTTCGTCGACGCCGGTGTCTCGCTGGCGGTGGTGAATTACGGACTGGCCCCGGAACACAGTGTGGGCACGATTGTGCAGCAACTGCTGCGTGCCTGCGCCTGGTTGTGGCGCAATGCATCCGGTTTCGCTGTCGACCCCGGCCGCATTCATGTCGGCGGCCATTCCGCCGGCGGCCATCTGGCGGCAATGATGCTGGCGGCCCAATGGTCGATTTATGCCAACGACCTTCCAGACAATCTGCTGCGCGGCGGAATTTGTATCAGCGGCCTCTACGACCTGGCGCCGCTGGCGCGGGCGCCTTTCCTGCGCGACAGCCTGAAACTCGACGAGCAGGAAGCCCGTCGCCTCAGCCCGGTCAATTACCTGCCGGCGCGCCCAGTGCCGCTGGTCACCGCGGTCGGCGGCCGGGAGAGCGCGGAGTTTCACCGCCAGAACCGCCTCATCGCGGCAGCCTGGCCGCATTGCCCGGTACGCGACGTGGCGATGCCCGGCCACCATCACTTCAGCATCGCCGAGGCGCTCGGCGATCCGCGCAGCGCCCTGTTCCAGGCCACGCTGCGTTTGGTGCAAGGCTAAGCACTGTTTCATCCTACAAACGTACAAACGTCGTTTCACCGCAAAGGACGCAGAGGACGCAAAGGAAAACAAGGAATTGGCGAATTGTTGCGCCTCACCTGATGGGCGGGCCGACTTTGTACAAGAATTTGAACTTCTTTGCGTCCTCTGCGTCCTTTGCGGTTCAATGGATTTTTCTGGGTTCGCTCAGCCAGTCGACGCGGATCAACGCTTGCCGCCGTATTCAGCGGCAAGCGCATCGTAAGGCAGCGCCACCGTTTCGGCCAGGGCGCCGGCTTCCCAGGCGCGCATCTCGGGATGGGCAAGCATCGCATCGCGATAGCGGGCGGCGGTTTCCGGCAGCGGCACCGCATAAGCATGGAAGCGCCACACCACCGGCGCAAACATGGCGTCGGCGATGCTGAAGCCGCCATACAACCAGGGTCCGCCGCCGCCGGCAAAACGGCTGCGCGCCTCGTCCCAGATTTCCACGATGCGGTCGATATTCGCCTGCACCTCCGGCTCCGCCGACCGCCCGCGCAGACGCAGCTTGACATTCATCGGCAGCGCCTGGCGCATTTTGGCGAAACCGGAATGCATTTCGGCGCTGACGCAACGCGCCCTGGCGCGCGCCTGCGGGTCGTCCGGCCACAGTCCGGGATGGCGCTCGGCAAGATATTCGGCGATCGCCAGGCTGTCCCAGACGCGGAAATCGCCATCGTGCAGGCAGGGCACCAGGCCGTTGTCCGAGTATTGGCGATGTCCGGCATGCGCGCCGCTTCCCGCTACCTGGACATTGCGCTCGACGAAGGGAATCCCGAAATGGCGCAGCAGCAGCCAGGGGCGCAAGGACCAGGAAGAGTAGTTCTTGTTGCCGATGTAGAGTTGGTACATGTCTTGCTCCCCATGAAAATCGCCGAGTGGCGGATTATGCGCATACCAGGTATGGCCGGGCAAGCGCGCTTGCCGTGCCGCCTGTCCGGTGGTAAATGGCCACGACTGCCTGGCCAGGCGCAGGAAGGACGACGGCCGGGCCGAGCGCCGCCACCGCGTCGTCGTTCCAGCGCAAGCGGAAATCGGCGTGTCGCCCCGCCCCGGCCAGACGCAACAGGCCGGCGCCTTCCACCACCACCTGTCCGGAAACCGACGATTGCCAGGCTTGGCCTGGTCGCAACCAGTGGTCGCCGGGCGCACCGTCTTGCGTCAGCCACAGCCGGCCCTGCTCGCAAACCAGCTTGAGCGGCTGCTTGGTCCATACCGAGACGATCTCTCCCACAGCGAGCGCGATCCGCAGATATGTGAATTCCGTCCGTGTCTGGTTTTGCCGGCGCATATCTCACCTTAAAATCATGGCAGGCCATGAACCCCCGCTATCCATTGCCACACAAGGCCTGGATCGGTATGCTAGCCAGTGTTACGATGACATACAAATGATTTGTTCTAACCTCTGATGTGAGGATTATTCACATGACGACAGCCAACCGTCTCCCCCCGCTGCAAGCCCTGCGCGCCTTCGAGGCCGTCGCCCGCCTGGGTGGCGTGGTGAACGCCGCCGAGGAGCTGGCGGTAACCCATAGCGCCATCAGCCACCAGTTGAAAGGACTCGAGGACTTTCTCGGCACCGCCCTGCTGCGGCGCGAGGGACGCCGCCTGGCGCTCACCGAGGACGGCCGCGTGTATGCTTCCCAGATACGCCGGAGCTTGGCCGATATGGCGCAGGCGACGCAGACCATGCTCAGCCAGCCGCGGGAAAACGAGCTGCTGCTGACTGTCCTGCCTTCCTTCGGAACGAGCTGGCTGGTGCCGCGGCTGCCCCGGCTGCGCAAGACGCTGGCCGGGCTGACGCTGCATCTCCGCGCCTCGCTGGAGGTGGTCGACCTGCGCCTGGAGCGGGTGGACGCGGCAATCCGCCTGGGCGGCGGATTCTGGCCGGAGCTGCAATGCGAGCGGCTGATGGAGGACAGCTATGTGGTGGTGGCCGCGCCGCACTTCCGCGACGGACGCCTGCCGCGCACGCCGCGGGAGATTCTCGCGGCGCCGCGGGTGCATGACAGCGACTCATGGAACAATTGGCTGGCCGCGGCGGGGTTGGCGCCGCGCCATCTCGACGGGCCGCGGTTCAACGACTCCAACCTGATGCTGGAGGCGGTGCGCCAGGGGCAGGCGCTATGCATGACGCGCCGCTCGCTGGCGCATCGCGACCTATGCGAGGGCAGGCTGGTACGCCTTTCGCCGATCGAACCGCCCTATCCCGATCCGTACTGGCTGGTCTGGCCGCTGCGGCTCGAGTCGGCGCCGAAAATCGAGAAGCTGAGAAAATGGTTGCGCAAAGAAGTTTCCGACTACCAAGCGGATGTTGCGGCCCGGAGCCGATGAACTCTGGTCGCCGGTTCGGACCCGCCGCGGTGCCGTCATTTGTCGGCCTTTTGCGTGCCTTGTGGGTGCGGAATTCGGCTATACTATTGCGTTCGTCGCCCTGCCGGTTGGCGGCGAGTTGGCGGTGCTTACGCGCCACGGGACAATAGCCGTCCCGGCCAAATATCCCGAACCATTGTTCGCTGCCTGAACCGGTACCACTCCCAACCAGCGGATGCAGGCCGAATCAGGAGCCATCATTGAAATTTGAAGACCTCGGGCTGATGCCCGAACTGTTGCAAGCCGTGGCCGACAATGGCTACACCACGCCGACGCCGATCCAGGCACAGGCGATTCCGATCATTCTGCAAGGCAAGGACATCCTCGGCGGCGCCCAGACCGGCACCGGCAAAACCGCCGGATTTACCCTGCCGATGTTGCAACGCCTGGCTCGCCACGCCAGCGCCTCGTCGTCTCCAGCCCGCCATCCGGTGCGCGCATTGATCCTGACGCCAACGCGCGAATTGGCCATGCAGGTTTTCGAGAGCGTCAAGACCTACAGCAAGTATCTGCCCTTGCGCTCCACTTGCCTGTACGGCGGCGTCGACATCAAGCCACAAATCGCCGAGCTGAAGGAAGGCCGTGAAATCGTCGTGGCCACGCCCGGCCGCCTGCTCGACCATGTGCAGCAGAAGACCGTAAGCTTCAACTTCGTCGAATTTCTCATCCTCGACGAAGCCGACCGCATGCTCGACATGGGCTTCATTCCCGACATCAAGCGCATCCTGGCGATGCTGCCGAAAGAACGCCAGAGCCTGCTGTTCTCGGCGACTTTTTCCGAGGAGATCCGCAAGCTCGCCGACAGCATGCTCAAGGCGCCGCAACTGATCGAAGTGGCGCGACGCAACACGGTCGGCGAAAACATCACCCACCGCGTGTATGCCGTGGCCCAGGAGGACAAGCGCCACCTGCTGGTGCATCTGCTGCGCCACCAGGGCTTGCGCCAGGTGCTGATTTTCGTCGGCACCAAGTTCGGCGCCAGCCGACTCGCCCACTACCTGCAGCGCCAGGGCATCGAAGCCGACGCCATCCACGGCGACAAGAGCCAGCAGCAGCGCACCGAGGCGCTCGAAGCCTTCAAGGCCGGCCGCGTCAAGGTACTGGTCGGCACCGATGTCGCCGCGCGCGGCCTGGACATCGACGACCTGCCGCACGTCATCAACTACGAACTGCCGCACGTCGCCGAGGATTACATCCACCGCATCGGCCGCACCGGCCGCGCCGGCAAGCTCGGCGATGCCACTTCGCTGGTCTGCCCAGCGGAGAAGCAGCATCTGGCCGAAATCGAAAAACTCATCAAGTTCAAGATCGAGCTGGTAACCGCTCCCGGCTTCGAACGCAACATCGATCACGATCTTGCCGCCGATGCCGGGAAACCTCCTCGAGGCCGTGGCCGCGCAGAGGGGGGTGGCCGCGAAAAGCGCGAAGAACGCAGCCGCAAGGCCGATCGCGAGCATGCTCCAGCGCGAGGCGAACACAAACGTGAGCGCACCGATATGCCCCGCCTGCCTTCTCCGGTGGCGCATTTGCCCAAGCTCGACTTCGACCCGAGCAAACCCTATGAATCGAGAGCGCCGGCGGACAGCATTTCCAATATCGCCGAAAAAGCCGCCCCGCTTCGCCAGCAAAAACCTGTCGCAGCCCTGCTCGGCGGCTTCGGGAAGAAATGACGAGAGCACACAGATGAAGCTGGTGCGTTACGGCCCGCGGGGTGGCGAAAAAGCCGGAATGATCGATGCCGACGGTCGCCTGCGCGACCTTTCCAGCATTGTTACCGACATCGGCTGGAACGAGATCTCGCCCTCCGGCCTGAAACGCCTGCGTTCGTTGCGCCCCTCCTCCTTGCCCTTGGTGCGCGGCAAGCCGCGTCTGGGCGTGCCTTTCACCGGGATTTCGAAATTTCTCGGCATCGGACTCAACTACCGCGATCATGCCGAGGAAGCCGGCATGCCGATTCCCGCCGAACCGATCCTGTTCATGAAGGCAACCACCTGCATCAACGGACCGTCCGACCCCATCCTGCTGCCGCCGGGTTCGCTGAAGACCGACTGGGAAGTCGAACTCGGCATCGTCATCGGCAGCGAGACGCGTCACGTCTCCCAAGCCCAGGCGCTCGATCGCGTCGCCGGCTACTGCGTCATCAACGATGTTTCGGAACGCGCCTATCAACTGGAGCGTGGCGGCCAGTGGGACAAGGGCAAGGGCTGCGACAGCTTCGGCCCGATCGGTCCGTGGCTGGTGACGCGCGACGAAGTGCCCGACCCGCAGAAACTGCGCCTGTGGCTGGATGTCAATGGCCGGAGAATGCAAAATGGCAGCACCGCAACTATGATCTTCGGCTGCGCCGAGATCGTCAGCTACCTTTCCCGCTTCCTCACCCTGCTGCCCGGCGACGTCATCGCCACCGGCACGCCGCCCGGCGTCGGCATGGGCCGCAAACCGCCGCGCTTTCTCAAGGCAGGGGACGAGCTGCGGCTGGGGATCGAGGGTCTGGGCGAGCAAAAACAGCTGGTCACGGCCGCTTGATGTAGCCCGGCAATTCCGGCTATCGGCGCATCGGCCGGAATGCCGGGATTTGTTGAAAACACGGCACTCGTCCCGGTGCCGGTCCATTGTTTCCGGATTCACCTCGACTGTAATTCGGGAGGATATAATCGGGCAAAGAAGGGAAGGTCATCGTATGGCTTCATCGCCCCCCAAGCGTTCACCCGAAGGCCAACAAGCGCTCAAGATTGCCACGATCTACGCATTGATCGGCAGCTTCTGGATAGTTTTAACCAGTGGCATTCTCACGATATTTTTCAGCCGGCAGCTATCTCTTTCAGACTTCGCCATCGGTCAGGTGCTGAGCGGCACGCTGGTGATTTTTTCCTCCAGCTGGATGCTTTATCTGCTCGTCAAAAGCAAGCTCGAGGAATCGCACCGCTCCGCCCAGGCTCTGCGTTTGCGCGACAGGGCCATCGAGTCGAGCGTCAACGCAATCATCATCACCAACCACGCCGGGGCAGACAATCTCATTGAATACGTCAATCCGTCGTTTACCCGGATTACCGGCTATCCGGCCGAAGAGGTGATCGGCCGCAACTGCCGTTTCCTGCTCGGCAACGATATCGATCAGCCGGCATTGGAGAACATCCGCACCGCGCTGCGAGAAAACAAGGATGGCCACGCCTTGCTGCGCAACTACCGCAAGGACGGCAGCCTGTTCTGGAACGATCTGCTGATCGCCCCGGTGCGCGACGAGAGTGGCGTCGTCACGCATTTCGTCGGCATCCAGAACGACGTTACCGACTCCAAGCGCTACCAGGACGAACTGGAGCATCAGTCAACACACGACATGCTGACCGATCTTCCCAACCGCAACCTGCTGAAGGATCGCATCGCCCAGGGGATTTCCTACTCCAGCCGCTACAAGCAGACACTGATGGCAGTGGCCTTCATCGACCTGGATAACTTCAAATTCGTCAACGACAGCCTGGGCCATCAGGCGGGCGACCAGGTTCTCAAGATGGTATCCACCCGGCTCAATAAATGCCTGCGCGGCAGCGATACGGCGGCCCGCATGGGCGGCGACGAATTCGTGCTGATCCTGTTCGAGGATCCCGATGAAATGAACACCGCCGCCGCTTCGATCATCGCCCTCCTGGAAAGATGCATCAACGAAGTGGCGGAGCCCTACCATATCGGCAAACATGAATTTTTCATCACTTGCAGCATCGGCTACGCCCTGGTCCCCACTGATGGAAACACCGTGGAGGTGCTGTTGAAGAACGCCGACATGGCCTTGTATCGCGCCAAGGAACAGGGGCGAAACAACGTTCAACGCTACATCCCGGAGCTGAACGAAAAAGCCATGCAGCGACTGGAGCTGGATAACGATCTGCGGAGGGCGCTCGAAAATGGCGAGTTTTTCCTCTGCTACCAGCCGCAAATAGACCTGATCAACAAGCGCATTATCGGCATGGAAACCCTGATCCGCTGGCGGCATCCGCAGCGAGGGTTGATATCGCCAGCCAATTTCATTCCGATGGCGGAAGAAGTCGGGCTGATCGTTCCCATCGGGAGTTGGGTGCTCCGCACCGCCTGCGCCCAGGCCAAGGCTTGGGAGGATGCCGGCCTGCCGCAGATCAAGCTATCCGTGAACCTTTCGGCGCGCCAGTTCATACAGCCCGATCTCGCCGCCACGGTCAGGCTGATACTGGCGGAAACCGGATTCCCCCCCGAGCATCTGGAACTCGAGCTGACGGAAAGCCTCATCATGCACAATGCCGAGCTGTTCATCGCCACTTTGCGCAGTCTCAAGGAAATCGGCATCGAACTTGCCATCGACGACTTCGGCACAGGCTATTCCAGTCTCAGTTATCTCAAGCGCTTCCCCATCGATCGGCTGAAAATCGACCAATCCTTCATTCGCGACATCCACACCGACCCGGACAGCGCCGCGATTTCGCAGGCGGTGATTACCCTCGGCCACAGCCTCGGCCTGAAGGTCATCGCCGAAGGGGTGGAAACCGCCGAGCAGCTCGATTTCCTGCATACCTACCGCTGCGATGAAATCCAGGGTTATTTCTACAGCAAACCGCTGCCGGCGGAAGAGTTCAAGACATTCCATCAGGCGCACCTGGCCAGTGCCTAGCGCCATGCGCTGCCTGCACGCACCGGGATTTTCGTCACACCCGGCGGCGCATCCGGCAGCGGGCGTGCCCCGGCATCGCTCAAGGGTTCTTGTCGCGTTGCTGGCGCCAGTTGAATAGCGACAGCAGCGCGAGGCCTGCGCCGATCAACAGCATTCCCGAAAGCTCGAACCCGCTCGCCGTTTCATCCAGTTGCAGATGGGCGGACAGGATCGCCACCACCGGCACGCCCAGCACCGACAGGCTGGCCTCCCAGGCCGGCAGGCGATCCAGCACATAGAGCCAGAGAAACCAGCCGAGCGCCGTGCTGACGATGGCGATGAATACCAGCAGGAAAATGTAATCGCCATTCCATTGCGTCGGCTTCTCCGGTACCAGCACCGCCACCGCGCTCAGGAACAAGGCGCCGCAAAGCATTTGCCAGGCGTTGAAGGCCAGCATATCGACGTCGTGCCGGGCGCGCATGCGCTTGACCATGATGGTGCTGGCGGCCCAGGATACCGCGGCGAGCACGCCGAGCAGCTTGCTCAAGGGGCTGAGGTCGAGTTGCCAGGGTTCGATGATCATGACCAGCCCGGCCAGCGTCGTCGCCGCGGCGAGCCACTGGCTCCCGCGTATCCTTTCGCCGAGCAGCGGCTGCGCCATCAGCAGGGTCCAGATCGGCGCGGTGAATATCAGCACCGAAGTCTTGCCGGGACCGCCTTCCACCAATGCCCAGGTCTGCAGCGCCAGGAAAGCGCCGGTCTGCACCAGGCCGTTAAGCGCTGTCAGCCCTGGCAAGCGCGGGCGCAACGGACGGCGCATCACCAGCAAAGCCAGGAACAAGGCCGTCGCCGCAATCGTGGAGCGCTGCGCGGCGAAGGCGAACGGCGCCACATACTGCAGCGCCAGCTTGGCGACAATCCAGCTATAACCCCAGATCAGGGTCAGCGCGATCAGCGCAATCGTGGCACGCCGCTGTGATGACATGTCGGTTCCGGATGTTCAGCCTGCGCCGCGGACGGAGTCATCCTCCACCGACTCGGTGCAGGCGATCAATGCGCGGTTCGGCGTCAGGACAATCAGGTTTTCAGCGCCACCAGCACTTCGTCCAGCATCTTCTTGGCATCGCCGAACAGCATGCGATTGTTGTCCTTGTAGAACAGCGGATTGTCGACGCCGGCATAGCCGGTGGCCATGCTGCGCTTCATCACGATCGAGGTCTTGGCCTTCCACACTTCCAGCACC